>NZ_CEXQWX010000089.1:0-25187 GCF_982718395.1 Carboxylicivirga sp. | reverse complement strand
AGATATGCGATTGACAACATTAACCAGGTTAGAGAAGTACATTCCTAACTTAACCGAGATTGGAATACTTATTACTTTACTGACATTTGAAACAATATTCACATACAATTGCTCATAAGCTTCAGGATTACTGTTTTTATCAGTATTTAAGACAAAAACATTTAATTCAAGCGCATCTGCTCCGGCTTCTTGTATTTGCTGAGCAAAATCTACCCACTCATCAGCTGAATAACAATTAATGCTTGCAATAACTGGAATGTCATATTTCTCCTTGGTTTCTTTAATTACTTTTAAATAATCACCAACAGAATTATCTCGTGTATACCCTTTAACATAGTCGGCTGCTTCAGGATAATCAAATCCTTCACCTTTATAAATTATATTATTGATCTCATGATTTATTTGCTCTTCAAACAAGGACTTGAGCACTACAGCTCCTGCTCCTGCATCTACCAGTTTACCAATTTTATCTGGACTGTTAGTCAGGCCGGAACTACTAACAATAATAGGATTCTTTAAAGTTAATCCCAAGTATTTAGTTTTTAAGTTTGCCATCGGGTCAATTATTTTTTATACAAGACTTGATAGGAACAAATATAAACAAAAGTCATCCACACGGAAGCTTCCCTTAAAATTTATTCATTTTATCAGCTTATATAGAATGGTTTTAATGATAATTGCGTGACCCAAAGATTGAACTCCCCACACGAACCATGGTACTGCCCTCCTCTATCGCAATCTGATAATCGCCCGACATACCCATACTGATTTCACAAAAATCATCTTTGGTATTAAAAACTGACATTTTAAGGCTGTCAAAAACATGTTTTAATGATTTAAACTCTTTGCGTATTTGCGTTTCATCATTTGTATAGGTGGCCATGCCCATTACGCCTCTTATGTCAATATATTCCAAATCAGTAACCAATTCATCTGTTAATAAAGCCAATAACTCCTCCTCTGAGAAACCAAACTTACTTTCTTCTTCAGCGATGTGAACCTGAAGTAAGCAAGGAATCTTTCGGTTGTTCTTTTTGCCTTCTTTATTAATTGTTTTAAGCAGTTTTTCAGAATCAACGCCATGAATTAAACTCACAAAAGGCGCAATATATTTCACTTTATTGCTTTGTAGGTGGCCGATCATATGCCATTCAATATCCTTTGGTAAAGTTTCGTATTTACCCGTCAATTCCTGAACTTTATTTTCCCCAAACACACGTTGACCCGCATTATATGCTTCTATAACATCTTCATTGGGTTTGGTTTTTGAAACAGCCACCAGCAGGGCTCTTTCATTTATCTCTTCTCTAACAACCTGTAAATTATTTTGTATAGACATTTTATTGCATTTTGAGGCACAAATTTACTCAACAGACTTTATTGTACAAAAAAGCCTCCTGCTGAAAGGAGGCTTAAAACGGATATTTAGTTAGTCTATAATTTTAGGTAAAGACTAGTTAGACTCTAATTTATGAATAACTAAACCTGAACGCAACTTCGGTTCGAACCATGTTGTTTTAGGAGGCATTATATTACCAGTATCTGCAATGTCAATTAACTGCTGCATAGAAACCGGATACAAAGCAAATGCAACCTTCATATCACCTGAGTCAACGCGCTTTTTCAACTCACCTAAACCACGGATACCACCAATGAAATCAATACGAGTTGAACGACGTAGATCTTCGATTCCTAACATTTTATCCAATACATGGTTAGAAAGAATTGTTACATCCAATACTCCAATAGGATCGTTATCGTCGTAAGTGCCTTCTTTTGCATTCAACTTGTACCATTTACCTTCCAAGTACATGCTAAATTCATGCAATTGAGCAGGACGATATTCTTCCTCTCCCATGCACTCAACAACAAATACTTCATTCAACTTCGCTAATAATTCATCAGGAGTTAATCCATTTAAATCTTTAACTGCGCGGTTGTAATCAATAATCTTCAACTGGTTATCTGGAAAATGAACAGCCATAAAGAAGTTATACTCCTCATCACCTGTGTGATTGGCATTCTGTCCACTTTTCTCATCCCCAATACGAGCAGCAGCAGCTGTACGGTGATGCCCATCGGCCACATAAGTAGCAGGCACTTTAGTTTCAAAAAGCTCTTCTAAACGCTTGTTAGTTTCAGCATCGTTAATTGCCCAAAGGTGGTGACCGAAACCATCTTCTGCAGTAAAGTCGTAATCAGCAGCTTGATTCTTAACAATATTCTCAACAATCTCATCAATTTCCGGTACTGCTTTGTATGAGAAAAATACAGGCTCAATATTGGCATCCAGATAGCGAGTCAAAATCATACGATCTTCCTCTTTATCCGGACGAGTTAATTCGTGCTTCTTAATGATACCGTTAGCGTAATCTTCGCAAGCAGCAGCTCCAACAATACCATACTGAGTGCGTCCGTCCATTGTTTGAGCATAGATATAATATTTGGCCTCTTCATCCTGAACTAACCAACCTTTTTCCTGGAAAGATTTGAAGTTAGAAACTGATTTTTCATACACTTCTTCCGAATGAATATCAGTACCAACAGGACAATCAATTTCTGCACGCGTAATGTGCAATAAAGAACAATCTTTTCCTTCTGCCATCTGCGCAGCTTCCTGACTGTTCATCACATCGTATGGTAAACAGGCTAAGTCCTGTGAAATGTTTTGTGGCGGTCTTAGACCTTTGAATGGTTTAATAATTGCCATTTCTTAGTATTTAGTTAGTTTATATTAAAAACAGTTATTTAGGAGGATAGTAATTTAGCAACAGAGTTGTGAACTATCTATTTCCTTAATACAAATGAAATAAAGCCAAATGAGATTTTTTGTGACATTCATCAATACTTAAGGTGATTTTTAACTATTTTAAAACATATATTTCAAAAAAGTAGTGATATAGCTCATTAAACAAAAGTGAATTAGGAAGTTATGGAGGTGTGAATCTGTAAATTACGAAGAAAAACTTTAAAGACTACACTATTCTCCATAAAACTATTTCATGACCACAGAGAATTGCAAGCAAGGTAATTTTTAGTGGTGAGTTAAGGTTCATAATGTTTGCTGCATCCTTTGTAAATATTTCTTATATCCAACTGCCATTTTAGATAACTCTATCAGTTTTTCTCTGGCTATCTCATTTTCAGCATGAGTTATATATTTTTGCTGTAACGCTATACTGTTACAAACAACACATTCACGTATAGATCCTTTTCCTATCCGAAGATATCTTAATGCTAATGGAATCGACTCTCCATACCCCTCACCAATATTAAATGCGATTGAATTTGCAGCTCTTCGATACTGGCTGGTAAGTCCATAAATCTCGTCCTTGGGAAATGATTTGGTTTGATGATATACCAGATCAATAAAATCCATTGATTTTTTATATAACTCTAAACTTTCAAAATCAAAGAAACCTGCCATATATTTGAATTTTAAGTTTAAGATAAAAAAATAGTAGAGCACAATCGCACCCTACTATTCCTATATCACTAAATTACTATATAACGAATTAGCTATACACTAACTTACTTATTCACTCTAAAAGTCTCGTCTCCATTTTCAAGGAAACCAATAATCTGTTTAGCAGCAGCTACACCCGCATTAATATTAGCTTCTGCGGTTTGAGCACCCATTTTCTTAGGAGTAAAGAAGAAACGTCCTTCAAAGTTAGCTTCAAAATCAGCTTTATTATCTGGTGCAATATCAGAAATATAAGTAAAGTCTGGACGGTCAGCCATTAACTTTAAAATCTCTTCTTCATGGATTACTTCTTTACGGGCTGTATTAACCAAAGCTCCACCTTTTGGCATTTTATTCAATAAGTCATAGTTAATTGACTTCTTCGTATGCTCGTTAGCAGGAATGTGCAACGATACATAGTCGCAAGTTGAATATAGCTCCTCTACTGAATCCAAAGGCTTAATGCCTGCTGCTTCAATCTTTTCTTTTGCTACAAATGGGTCAAATGCATATATTTCCATTCCAAAGCCTTTGGCAACTTCTGCAACGTAGTGACCTACATTACCATATGCATGAATACCTATTTTCTTACCACGCAATTCTGTTCCGGCAGTACCATTATAGCCGTTACGCGCCATAAATACCATCATACCAAGTACCAATTCACCAACTGCGTTGGAGTTCTGACCTGGTGTATTCATTGCCACAATACCTTTTTCGGTACAAGCTTCCAGATCAAGATTATCAAAACCAGCTCCGGCTCTAACAACAATCTTTAACTCTGGCGCTGCTTCAATTACTTCACGAGTCACCTTGTCTGAACGAACAATTAAAGCATTAGCATCCTTAACTGCTTCAAGCAATTCGGCTTTATCAGTATATTTTTCCAGAAGAGCTAATTCATATCCTGCTTCTTTTACAACAGGAGCAATCTGATCAATGGCTGCTTTAGCAAAAGGCTTTTCGGTAGCAACTAATATTTTTTTCATGTGTCTATAAAATTAAGTGTGGTGATAAAATAGTAAGCCCCACATCGGGGCTTACTTATTATTTTATGGAAAGTTTTTCTAGTGCTTAGCTTCAAACTCTTTCATAGCATCAGCTAATGCCTGAATACTTGCTTTAGGCATTGCGTTGTATGTAGAAGCACGGAATCCACCAACAGAACGGTGACCCTTAATTCCACTCATTCCTTTTGATGTAGCGAAATCAAAGAAATCTTTTTCCAATTCTTTGTATTCGTTATTCATCACGAAACAGATGTTCATTAATGAACGATCTTCAACATCAAGAACAGGTGCCTTAAATAAGCGGTTACGATCAATTTCATCATAAAGTACAGCTGCTTTTTCAATGTTGATTTTCTCCATAGCAGCTACACCACCCATTTCTTTCAACCACCTCAATGTCTGAAGAGCCGAGTAAACAGGGAATACTGGAGGTGTGTTGAACATTGATCCTTTTTCGATATGCGTACGATAATCCAACATAGTTGGGATATGACGATCAACTTGTCCAAGTGCATCCTCTTTAACGATGGCGAAAGTAACACCTGCCGGCGCTAAGTTTTTCTGAGCACCACCGTAAATCAAAGTATATTTAGAGATATCAACCGGACGTGAGAAGATATCTGAAGACATATCTGCTACCAAAGGAACATTTACATCAAGATCTTTCTTGATTTCAGTACCATAAATGGTGTTGTTGGTTGTGATATGGAAATAATCAGCATCAGCTGGTACTTCATAACCCTTAGGAATGTGGTTGTAAATCGAGTCTTTTGAAGAAGCTACTTCAATAACTTCACCAAATCCTTTTGCTTCTTTTAAAGCTTTAGCTGCCCATGTACCTGTATTTAGGTAAGCTGCTTTCGACTTCATTAAGTTATAAGGCACCATGCAGAATTGCGTGCTGGCTCCACCTCCTACGAAAACCACTTCGTATCCGGCAGGGATGTCCAACAATTCTTTAAATAATGCTAATGCTTCGTCCATAACGGCAACAAACTCTTTGCTACGGTGTGATACCTCTAACAAAGACAAGCCTGTTCCGGCAAAGTTTAATACGGCATCAGCCGAGTTTTTAATCGTTGACTCAGGCAAAATAGAAGGCCCTGCAGAAAAGTTGTGAATCTTCATTTTATTAAAATTTAAATACTGCTTATTACTTTAGTTTGTTATGATTCATGTTTTGAGTGCATAAAATTATGAATTATCTCCCGCAAAGCACACAATGTCAGGTAAAATATACCTTTCAATTTAAAAGCGTTTTTGGGTACAACTCCATTTATAATTTATTACAACGGACAAAGATAAAAGCTTAACTAACCAAAAGTCAACTATGTAGGACTCTCGTTTAAAACTCATCTCAAAACATGATATTTATCACTTCTTTAGCGATTTTTTTCTTGATTGATGAATTATACGAACGGAATTTTAACCACTTTGGCTTTTAATTTCCGATTACGCACTTTGATAAAGATTTCTGTATCAAACTTCGTGTAGCCTTTATTAATATATGCCATACCAATTCCTTTTTGCATCATTGGTGACATGGTGCCGGAGGTTACACGACCGATTGTCTCATCATTTTCATTAACTACTTCATAATCTTTACGAGGAATACCTCTGTCTTCTATAACGAAACCTCTTAAACGTTTGGTAACGCCTTCTTCTTTTTGCTTCAGAAGATATTCTTTATCAATGAAGTTGTTCTGATCATTAAACTTGGTAATCCATCCCAAACCAGCTTCTATTGACGATGTTGTATCATCAATATCGTTTCCATACAGACAGAATCCTTTTTCTAAGCGTAGTGTATCACGTGCTGCCAAACCAATTGGTAAGATACCTTCCTCCTGGCCTGCTTCAAATATAGCTTTCCATACTTTTTCTGCATCAGCATTGTACATGTACAACTCAAACCCGCCAGAGCCAGTGTAACCAGTGTTAGATATAATAACATCATCAGCTCCCGCAATAGCTCCTGTAGTAAAAGTATAATAAGGTACAGATGAAAGATCGATATCAGTTAACTTTTGAAGAACGGCTTCTGCCTTTGGTCCCTGGATAGCTAATTGAGAAATTGCATCACTGGCATTTTCCAATTCAGCTCCCATTGTATTTTGCTCGTTAACCCAAGCCCAGTCTTTATCTATATTAGCTGCATTCACAACTAAAAGGTATTTCTCCTCTTCGAACTTGTACACCAGCAAGTCATCCACAATTCCACCTTCTCCGTTCGGGAAGCAAGAATATTGTGCCTGTCCTACAGATAATGCCGCCACATCGTTAGAAGTCACTTTTTGAACCAAATCAAAGGCTTTTGGTCCTTTCACCCAGAACTCCCCCATATGTGAAACATCAAAAACACCAACGCCATTTCGAACCGTCATATGTTCGTTATTAATTCCGGAATATTCGATTGGCATTTCATATCCAGCGAAAGAAACAATTTTTGCTCCTAAAGATTCATGAAAATTGTAAAAGGCTGTTCTTTTCATTCTATAATATATTAATCGATACTAATTCAATGTTTTATCCCAAGCTTTCTGTGCTTTATTTTGCCAGGTTGGGAATAGAACAAATGTAGAAAAATAATCAACTGCCAAAAAATGATAATTGTCGGTCAAAAAAGCTAATTAATATCACTAATTAAATAGTCGCATCAACAGTCTAAAGATTAATTCAATCAAAAAGGTTACATTTGCTAAATAATTCGTAATTTGAACTGAAAATTAATTGAAGAGAGATTTATGCCGAACCCATATTCACACATTGACCTTGGTTACCTGGAAAGTATTACTGATGGCAGTCAGGAGTTGATTAAAGAGCTGATCGTTATATTCATTGAGCAAATACCTGAGTTTAAAGATGGTTTGGAAGAAGGTTTATCCAGAAAAGACTGGACTATGATTGCATCTGTAGCTCATAAAGCAAAATCTTCGGTTATTTCTATGGGAATGCAGGATTTAGGCAATAATGACCTTAAAAATCTTGAGTTAATTGCTAAGTCATTGAGGGTTGAAGAGTTAATAGATAAAAACGATAATTCGGAGGAGTTACAGCAACTTCAAAGAACAATTGACGGATACCCTGAAGAAAGAAAAGCGTGGTTGAACAACAATAAGAGTGCAAACTCTGTTAGAGATATAATTCAACGATTTAATCAAACCTGCGACGATGCGTTGCATGAGCTGCAGGATGTTATAGATAATTACTAAACTAAGTTATATGCTACAAATTAAAGAACATGATGGGGTAATGTTCGGTGTTTTAGCTGAAACCGATCGGTTAAATGCAACCGTAGCACCTGAGGTAAAAGCAGATTTAACAGCAGCTCTTTCTAATAAAGGGGTCAAGATGGTTTTAAACCTATCAAATATCAGCTTTATTGACAGTACTGGTATCGGAACACTGATTAGTGCACTTAAAACTGCAAGACAACACGAAGGAACATTTCAGTTATGCAGTATAAAAACTGAAGTTTTAAGTTTGCTCAAACTTATGAAGCTCGATAAAGTATTTGATATTTTTGAGTCAGAAGAACAAATCGCATAAAATAGAAGGCCGCTTATGCGGCTTTTTTAATGCCTTGTTTCTTTCTCCTGTAGCTTGTTTTCTATTTTTTCCAAATTCATCTCGCTGAGATAATTTAATGTACTCTGAGGAAGCAACGTATTTAACAAGCCTGTATTTCCTTCTTTTATTGCCTGACGAACTTTACTGGCGCTGATATACTCTTCAGGATTGCCTGTAGCAACTACTTTACGACTCACCTCAATACATTCAACACCCTTAACCGGCAAAATGGCTTTCATTGCATGGTTATACAACGCTGTAGTACTACAGTAATTTTCGGTGCCGACATAGCGTTTATTAATATTTAAAACCGGCACAATATGCTTTGAAAATATCTCAATATCCAATTCGGCCTGCTTTTGGGTAATCACATTAGGCACTTCATTTTTAAGAAAATAATTAGGAAAGGTTGCGCATGACACAACATATTCACCACCTTTAACCAGAATTACATTGGACAAATGACTTGTGCCTAAACGAATCATTTCAAACCTATCTCTAAAAGTAAATACGGATTTTTCAGTTTCAACAACAAACACATAAACCAGCTCATTCTCAGCAGCAGCTTTTTCTATCAGGTATTGATGACCAAGCGTGAATGGATTACCGTTCATAACAATGGCAGCAACCTCACTTTCATCTCCTGAACTTCGAATTGATCTTAAGTAGTTTTTATAATCACCTATGCTCTGGTAACCAAACTCCAAAACCGAGATTAAAGGCTCAGCACTTGCAATATGATTATATCCGATTCCCTCGAAGCGGGTTATGTTTTCAGATCTGGTAAATACAAATGTTTGCTGATACTGCTGCATCACATGTTCGGTAAGATGGGTTACCAAATGTGCAAAAGCACCAGATTCACGAAACTGAGGTGCCACGGCAACATATTTGAGTATTTTCCCCTGACAGGACCCGACACCAACTATATCGTCATTTAAATTGTATAGAATAACAGCATATTCAACCGTTGATTCGTCAAAGTAAAAACCTAATGGCGCGAGAAAGCGACGTATTAACTCAACATCGTAACGGCTGCTTAAATCCGGTTCTTCAATGCGAAAATCAGAATTTTCAATCATGCCTTCTTACTAAATTCAGTCTGACAACAATACAAGCTAATGGTTAATGCCAATAAATCGGCTGAACCACCAGGTGATATTCTATGTGAGTTACACCAATCAACCAGCTCATTATAGGGCTGTTTATTTTCCTGTTCCCAAAGAAGCAGCGACTTTGCAGATTGCTGCTTTAATTGCTCAAGTATTGTTCGGTTGTGCCTGTACAATACATTGGTATCGTTATTAACCGACATTATTTTAAGCAATACCGGTATCAGTAATTCTTTTAGTTCCTTATCTGAGTAATGGTTGAAGCCCTTCTTTAGTTTTGATAAAATAAATGGCAATCCATGGTGCAAAACCATTGGCAATCCCTGCTCGGCTTCTCCCCTGGCTCCTGCCGCCTGCAAGCCATATTGTATAAAACACTGCTGACCGTGAGTCAATTCATCTTTTGCATCTACTGCGCATAGCTCTCTCTGCACCAATCCCCTTGAAAGCTGCTGCACAACTGAGGAAAACGATGTTAGTTTTAAATATCCTAACTTATTAATGACCCGAACCATCGCAAAGCAACTAATGGCCATCAGGAAAATAGCCCCTTTATGGGTATTAACACCATTGGTCGCATCCTGCATTGACTGCTCCATCTTCAAGCCGATGATTCTAATTTCTGGTAACGCTTTGGAAACATCAGAACCTTTAAAGGCCAATGCCAATCGGTTTATTTCAACAAAATAGGGAGATAGTACCGCTATAGTATTTACAAAGGTTGTAAAATCCATATCCGTATGAGCACCTGCTGAATGACGACAAACCAAACCTGGTTTTGGACTGAGTGATACTTCGTGCAACAAACCCTTTACAGCAAATCCAGCTACTTTGTTAACCAACTCTTCTTCCTTATTTTTCCGAATGTAAACTGAAATTGCATCCAACATGGCCTGTCGAACCTCATCAATGGAATGCCGCTTATTTTTTCGGCAGTGCAGAGCTGAATGATCACAAATAAAGCAGGCTTTTTTTCTGCCAAAAGAAATTGGTTCACCATCTGTGCTTAATACATCGAGGTCAACAATACGCCCAAGCACAAAGCTCTGCTCAAATTGTTCTGTCAATACCTTTAACTGAGGTGCATCAAAATGAGAGGCCTTAAACAGATAATACACTGCATCACCAGCTTCATCCCTCTCCTTTAATTTCCTGCTCCACTGATTATTAGAGTTGTGACTGATCAGAAACCTGCTAAAGGCATCATCCACCAAAGAAATAAACTCCTTTAGAAGCCAATCTGTTTTTGGCAGGCCAGGAATATTCAGTTGCAATGAAACCAAATGAAAACCTTCGGTTACCAATTCCATCTTCTGTTGCTGCCGGTCTTCACGAGCCTTCAGCAACAACTCAAACAGTTCGGAAGCTTGTTGTGTTTCCATTATTCCTTTACCTGGCGTATAACATCAATCACGGTTCCGTCGCGGTATTCCACAATACCTACAATCCGGTCACCTGTCTCAATAGGTTTGGCTTTACCGGTAATACCTTCTACCTCCTCGGCCAGAGCCACTATCTCTTTCACCTTTATTCCTGCAGCCTCTAGGTTTTGCTTTAGCTCCGGTCTCTGTGGGTTGACACAAATACCACGTTCTGTTACTAAAACATCTATACTTTCGCCAGGTGTGACTATGGTATGCACTTTCTTCTTAACAATCGGAATACGTCCACGGAAAGAGGGACAAACCACCACTGTAAGGTTGGCTCCCGATGCTGTATCACTATGCCCACCTGAAGCACCACGTACATAGCCTTCTGATCCGGTAATCACATTAACATTAAAATCGGTATCAATTTCCAGAGCTCCCAATACCACTATATCCAGTTTATTGGTCATACAGCCACAGTTAAACGGATTGGCATACAAACCGGCAGGTATCTCAATATGATAGGGATTTTCCATTAAAGAAGAACTGACAGCCGCATCAAAGGATTGAACGTCAAAGATGGATGAGAAAAGTCCTTCTTTCAACATATCAACTCCATAGGATGTTACACCACCCAAAATAAAGCTTCCTTTAAGGGAGCGCTGCTTCATTATCTTGCGAATGTACTTGGCAACGGCCAGAGAAGCCCCTCCTGCTCCTACCTGAAAGCTGAATCCTTCTTTCAGTTCCCCAGAACGTTCAATGACCTGAGCTGCCAGACGCGCAATCTGCAAATCCATTGGAGCTTTTGTAATACGCGTCGTACCACCTGCAATTTTAGACGGATCACCTATCGAATCTACCTTAACAACGAAATCAATATAGTTTTGAGTAATCGATTGTGGAACACAAGGGTAATCAACTATATTATCGGTAACCACAATCACTTGTTTAGCATACCAGGAGTCGATGGCAGCATAGCCCATAGAACCAAATGCTGATGGCCCGTGTGCACCTGTTGCATTGCCTTCTACATCGGCAGCCGAGGCAGCCAATATGGCCAGATCAATCTTTATTTTACCAGTATGTACACTTCTGACACGACCGCCATGTGAATGAATTACAAAAGGTTTTGGTAATACGCCCTGAGCAATCGCTTTTCCCAGTTCTCCCCTGATACCACTGGCATAGACTTGCGTAATGGTACCATCTTTAAAGTATGGTAAAATGGGATCGTGTGCGGTTGTTAAGCTACTTGCTGCCAAGGTCATATTTTTAATGCCCAGCTCTGCCAGAATCTTAATAGATTCATATACAAGGTTATCTCCACCACGTAAATGGTGATGAAACGAAATGGTCATTCCATCTTTGGGATTGGTTTTGATGATGGCCTCCCGCAAGGATTCGCACATTTTATCAGAGTGCGGCATTTTAGCTTTATTGGGTGGCGGAACTGTTTTCTCTTCCATCCATCCTTTTTTAAGCTTGGCAAATGTTCCTTCAAACGGTTCCAACTGACCAATTCCTGACAACTCAGTTGGTATATCTATTTCCAGTTTATTCTTCATGACATGAGGGGTTAAAGTGATTCTACATCTACATCGGCCATTTCAAGTACTCTTAAGGCACGCTGAACGACCGGTGCATCAACCATCTTACCATCTACAGCAAACACACCGATGCCTTCGGCTTTGTTGCGCTCAAAGGCTTTTACAATTTTAACAGCTTTGCGGATCTCCATCTCTGTAGGTGTAAATACCTCATTAACAATTTCAATTTGTCTTGGATTGATTATGGCCTTTCCTGTAAAACCCAGTTTCTTAATGTATTCGGCTTCTTCTCTTAAACCTTCTTCGTTTTCCACATCTACAAAAACTGTATCGAACACATCTATTTTACAGGCTTTGGCAGCCATTACTATCTGTTTTCGGGCATAATCAATACCAATACCATCGTTGGCTTTTACCAATTGCATATCTGCTGCCAGATCTTGTCCGCCAATGGAAATGGCATCAATACGTGATGAATACCTGGCGATGTCATATACATTCTGAACGCCCAAAGCTGTTTCTATCATCACATGTACTTTCATCTGATCATGTGGTAAATCATGCTCTTCCTCAATTTCCTCAATCTCTTTCAGTATTCGGCTGATTTCTTCAACTGTTTCCACTTTGGGCAAACGAATTGCATCAGGCTGCAAAGGCACAATCTGTTTTAGGTCTTCGTGACCAAAAGGCGTATCAATGTGATTAACCCGCACGGTTACTTCACATCCATCATACGATATATATTTGAGCATATGCGCCACCAGGATTCGTGCAGCATCTTTTTGGTTAAGAGCTACTGCATCTTCGAGATCAAGTAGTACACCATCAGCGCCATAAACACTTCCCTGTTGCAACATAGCAGGATTATTTCCCGGAATGTATAACATGGTGCGCCGTTTGAATGTCTTTTGTTTGGCTTCCATCAGAAATTTATTTTAAGGTACCGGTTTGTTGTTGAGCTGCCCGCTTTAATGCAGTTTCGAGCCGGGCAGAAATGGTTGGTGGCAAAGCACCTTTATCGTTAATAATTAGCCGGATGTCAGGAATGTTGTAACTATCAAGATTGGCATGAATCTGTTTTAGCAAATCTTCTCCGAACTGTTGCATGACTATTGATTTTAATTCAATAAGACGTCCGGCACCTTTTTCCACCGGTTCAACCATTATCAACACATCGCTCGATTCAAAGCTTCCCGCTTGTGCTTTCGTTTTTAACTCCATAACTGCAATTAAAGAAAAGTTTCCTCAAATATTGAATTTAATCCTATAATTACCTAGTTGTAAAAGTGGTTCTAAAACATGTTTTTATCAACCAAACGTACGAATCTTATCATTATCATTGATCTATTGTTACTTACAATATTCAATGATTTTTATCAGGTAAGTATTTATACCAATGATCCCTTAATTCCACAGACAGAATTTCGCGGAATTATGGTAATAATTGTTGACCTGGTTGGAAGAAAGAATACTCGTTTTCCGGAGAAGGTATATTTATATATACATTGCTTATTTTTCCCGGAAAGAGCGTGTAAATACTTACATTTCGCACTTTTTTCCTGAGAAGCTTTATATGTACTTACAAACGCTGTTTTCTTTTCAGGGAGGGTTTGTCAGTATGTACAAACCCAGTTTTCTTTTCAGGGAGACTTTGTCAGCACGTACAAACACAGTTTTCTTTCCGGGGAGGGTTTGTCAGTACGTACAAAAGCCATTTCCTTTTTTGGGGAAGCTTTGTTGGTTCATACATTGTCTATTTCCTTCCTGCGGGGAGCTTTGTCAATGAAAATATTGCCCATTTCTTTCTCGCGGAAGCTTTGTCAGTACGTATATTGCTCATTTCATTCCTGAGGAGACTTTGTCAGTTTGAACACGAGGTGATTCAAGAATACGGCAAGCTAATTAATTGGTATTAAAGCACTGACTGTCTCTGCATTTCGTTTAGCACTTAAAAAGCGTTAAGCGAGTTTCCAACATGTGTCACTCTGCAGTGGGAAGATAGTTCGATTTTTAAATGCATTTACCCTACTCTAAATTAGAAACCGAATAGTAGTTTTTATTTCGGAGTAAACCATGAAATGTCAAACAACTTACAGAAAAGCCCCGAAACACAATAGGCATCGGGGCTGTTATATAGTTACACTTTATAGTTTATTACAAAAAGTCGTCAAAATAACGGGTTACTTTTTCCATTAAATGAATTCGGTCGCGCCCCCTTACATTATGCTCATGACGAGGATAAGGGAAATAATCTATCTGAACTCGATTCTTTACACATTCCCGCACAAAAGTCAGGCTATGCTGCCAAACCACAACCGGATCAATCGCTCCGTGAATCACCATCAATCGTCCTTCGATGTCTTTCACTTTGTTGTTAAGGTTAGCCTGCTCATAACCTTCAGGATTTTCCTCGGGTGTATCCATATAGCGTTCGCCATACATAATTTCGTAGTATTTCCAGTCAATAACCGGTCCACCTGCAACACCAGCTTTAAACACATCAGGATATTGTGTCATCATCGAAATGGTCATAAATCCGCCATAGCTCCAGCCATGTACACCAATTCGATCAGCATCAACATATGGTAATGATTTTAAGTATTCAATGCCTTGCATCTGGTCTTCAACTTCCAACTGCCCCAACTGACGATGAATAGCTTGGGCAAATTCTTTACCCCGACCTGTAGTTCCACGATTATCCAGTGTAAAGGCAATGTAGCCTTTCTGAGCCATATACAATTGCCAGCCACGGGCACCTCCCATCCAGCGGTTCTGAACCAACTGAGAGTGTGGCCCGCCATATACATATACAATAACCGGATATTTCTTTGACGGATCGAAACCAACAGGCAGTACCATGCGGGCATCCAAATCAAATTGGTTATCTTTTGTTTTAAGCCTGATTAGTTCAACTTTGCCCGTTTCGATTCCCTTATAAGGATTCTCAACCGTTTCAAGCGTGCGGATCAAACGTCCTCTTGTGTCTTTCAGGTTAGTTTTAGATGGAACATTCAATGAAGAGAAACTGGTGATCGCATAGCGTCCATCCTTACTGATTTTTACATGATGGACTCCGGTTTCTGCTGTAATACGAGTCATTTTCCCTGATGCCAGACTTACCTTATAAGCCTGACGCTCAATAGCTCCTTCCTTAGTGGATTCAATAAAAACATATTTGCCAGCCTTATCAAAACCAAGCACCGAAGTTACCTCCCAATCGCCTTTTGTTAATTGCTTCTTTAATGTTCCATCCAACGAGTGGATATAAAGGTGGTTGTAACCATCCTTCTGACTCTGCCATATAAAATCGCCTTTTTTGTTGGGTATAAAAAGCGCCGGATTTTGTGGTTCGGTCCAGCGGTCATCCTTTTCTTCAAACAAGGTTGCCACATACTCTCCTGTTGAAGCATCATACTTTTTAAGCTGCATATGGTTTTGTCCGCGATTCAACTCGGCTATTAGCAAATACTTGTTATCAGGTGTCCAGCATACATTAGTAAAAAAGCGATCGTAAGGTTCGCCTGTTTTAAGATAAACTGTTGATTTTGTTGCCAGGTTATAAACTCCAACTTTTACCTGATGACTTTTCATACCAGCCATCGGGTATTTGATGTTTTCAAGCTTAGCCACACGCTCAGACACATTCACCAGCGGATAGTCGGATACCATTGAATTATCCTCGCGGTAAAAGGCCAGGTAGACACCATCGGGTGACCAGAATGTGCCTTTATCTATACCAAATTCGTTACGGTGAACAGTATGACCGAAAATCACATCATCGCCTTCATCGCCGGCCACTTCAATAGCCTGCTCCTTTCCCGTTTTAATATATAAATCATTCTCAATGGTGTAAGCGACAGTACTGGTAGCTTTGTTTAAATCCAGATTATCAGCTCCTTTTTCACGACCCACAAACATGGTTATTTTGTTGCTTTCGGTATCAATTGTAAAATATCCTTCTGCTGTAGTAAAAGAAAAAGTTTGTTCCGAATCCCAGTTTAAGGATGGCAAATACCTTAAAGTTTCATGCCCTTCCGACGACATAATTTTGTTTAACCATTTGAGATCAAACAAGAAAACCTGCTTATCACTATTCAATGCCTGTGTAAATACCGAGTCGCGACGTTGGTGCACTAATATGTTGGCATCGCCTTTAAACTTTACATTCAGAGCACGAGGGTAATAATTGTAAAAAGTTTTACCTCCATGAATTACATCTTCAATGGTAAGCTGACCGTTCATCGAAATCATCGAAAAGGCAACCACCAGAATCAAGAAAATCTTTTTCATTATTAGTTATTTATTTGTTGTAATTTATTTGTCGCTGTACAATTATCATGTCATCTTAACGTTCTAAGGATGCATAATTGGTGATAAATTACCAATTAAACAATGAGAAAAGTAATTAAATAAAAGAGTATTTGAAGGTAACAAGAATAAATTTAGTCGATAATAATTGGCTCTTAATCGTTATTTTTTTGATTTTTTTGTCGTAGTAACGATAATTTTTGCCAGTTTTTGAATATCTTTCAGAAAAATTTGAACCTGTTAAATCTCTATAAACATCTTTAAAATGAAGAAACACTCAATAGTTTTCTTGTTTATAGCCATTTTGGCCGTCGTGGCACCCACCAAATTAAATTCACAAGAAGATGTGTTATTCAACGATTGCATTAGCCAGCTTAAATCACCATTCGTTGCCAGTGGACAGCCTTTCAGAGCATTTTTGACGGGAACTGAAGTTGCTGAATTTCATACAACATTCTTTTCCGGCAGTATGTATCGAGTGGTAGCTTGCAGCCATCAGGATAACAATATATTGTTTTCAATTTACGACAAAAACCGTAACCTTCTTTTCTCTAATGAAGAATTTCAAGCAGCTGAATCCTGGGATTTTAAAATTGAAGGTTCTGTTGAGTGTATTGTTGAAGCAAGATTAAACCCAGATAAGTCGACTTCAGGCATTGCCATGTTGATGATTGGTTTTAAAAGTCTGGAAGAGATTTAAGCACGTTTTCTTCAGGAATCCCTGTTATTGTTTTGTTGGTTGTTGTTTGATGATGTAGTATGAGCGAAGAAATATTAAAAGCCCTTATTAAGCTATTTGCGCTCATTGCCTTTCCTCGGACAGAAATCAAATCCAGAAGGATAATTGTAAAATCTTTTCTGAATCAGCAACTCAACAGTCAGCTTGTTGAAGAATATCTTAATCTATTTGATCGCTTACAAGGTGAACATGAGCAACGCCTATCCAACAAAGAGAAATTCCATAAAAGACATGCAGCCAGTTCGGTTAAAGTACTGAAAATTGCCACTGGTATTAACGAGGCATTAACCTACTATCAAAAACTTATCGTTCTTATTCAGCTTATCGAGTTCTTAAACATCGATATCGGCATGAGTGATTATGAACGTGAGTTTATTGAAACGGTTGCTCAAACTTTTAACCTCCCCGAGCAGGAATATCAATCCATAATTCAATTTGTTACCAGTTCGTTCTCTGAATTACCGGATTCTGGTAATGTACTTATTGTTGACAATAAACCTACACGTCAACAAAACGCTTTTAAGCATTTATACTGGGATAACCTGAAAGGTGAACTAAGGGTTATTCACCTGAAATCCGTTAACCTGTTTGCCTTCCGTTTCAGAGGTAATATGGATTTGACGATGAACGGCCAGTTAATCAATGAAGGTCGTGTTCAAATCCTGAATCCTGGCAGCTCACTTCGCAACAAACTCATTGATACCATTTTCTATAGTGATATCTTCAGTCAATTTATCAGTGACAGCATTGATAATGAAATTGATTTCAGATGTGTTGATCTGGAATATCACTTTAGTAAAAGGGCCATCGGACTTCATAAAACATCATTTGCTTCTAAATCGGGTAAATTGGTTGGTATTATGGGTTCAAGCGGAGCCGGTAAAAGCACCCTTGTTAATGTTCTTAGCGGCATTAATGCACCTACCAAAGGTAAAGTGTACATTAACGATATTGATGTACATAAAAACCTGGATCAGGCTAAAGGGTTAATTGGTTATGTGGCGCAGGATGATCTGTTAATGGAAGACCTGACGGTGTATCAGAACCTTTATTACAATGCTAAGTTATGCTTCGATAACCTTCCCGAATACCAAATAAAAAGAAAGGTACTCAAGCTATTACAAACATTGGGCTTATACGAGATCCGATTTATGAAGGTAGGTAGTCCATTGAATAAAAAGATAAGCGGAGGACAAAGAAAACGCCTGAACATTGCCCTTGAGCTTATTCGTGAGCCTTCTATTTTGTTTCTGGATGAACCAACTTCCGGCCTATCATCACGCGACTCAGATAATATTATTGACCTCTTAAAGGAACTATCCATACGGGGCAAACTGGTGTTTGTCGTCATCCATCAGCCTTCTTCAGACATTTTTAAGATGTTTAATCAGCTGATAGTGCTTGATACTGGTGGTTACCTGATCTACAATGGCGATCCGGTGGAAAGTGTCAATTACTTTAAGGCCTGTATTAACCATGCTAATCGTGATGAAAGCGAATGTCCCTGTTGCGGTAATGTGAACGTGGAGCAGATTCTCAACATCGTTAATTCGCAAATTCTGGATGAATACGGAAATTTCACCCAAACCAGAAGGATTGAACCAAAGGAGTGGTACAGTATGTTTCATGAAGGCTGGGAATCACACGAACCTCCTGCAACCAATAAAAATTCACTTCCTAAATTCAGCTTTCAGATACCCAACCGGATTAAGCAGCTTTTTATTTTTATAAGGCGCGACTTAGCTTCAAAGTTGGCTAACAAGCAATACCTTTTAATTAATCTGCTTGAGACTCCGGTCCTGGCTCTGCTATTGGCCTCCATTATTCGTTATTATGATGTTGACAATACCAATGCTACAGTTTATAGTTTTGCTAAAAACCCAAACATTTCGGTCTACATTATAATATCTGTTATTATCGCCTTATTTGTTGGCTTAACGGTAAGTGCCGAGGAGATCATTAATGACAGAAAGATACAGAGGCGGGAATCATTCCTTAACCTGAGTCGCTTAAGCTACTTATGTTCAAAACTCTTTATTTTATCAGGGTTATCGGCTATACAATCAGCTCTTTTTGTGCTAATTGGGAATTTTATCATTGAGCTTGAAGGTATGTTTTTCCAGTACTGGTTAATTCTATTTAGCTGTTCTGTATTTGCCAATATTCTGGGATTGAATATCTCAGATACATTTAAAAAGACAGTCAATATTTATATCATCATACCTTTTTTGATTATACCACAGCTAATACTGAGTGGTGTTTTTATCAGCTTCGATCGACTTAATCCACATATGTCAAGTCCGGAAAAAATACCTTTTTATGGAGAGATCATAACCGCTCGATGGGCATTTGAAGCTTTAGCTGTCGGACAATTCATGAATAATGAGTTTGATGAGAAATTCTACAGTTATAATAAACTGAAAAGTCAGTCGAAATACCGGAAAGATTTTTGGATACCTGCTTTGAGCAACCATATTCAAAGTTTAAATGAATTAAAAAACAGTTCACCTACTGAGGTTGCAAATGAAATTAACTACTCTGTTAAGTTGATTAATAAAGAGCTTGATAAACATTGTGAGTTATATCCAAACAGGTGCGGTGATGCGCCTTTTGTACCCCTTGAAAACAATCTTAATAACCTTGATACGGTTACTTCTTATATCCAATCACTCAAGAGTTATTATAAAAAGCTTTACAATCAGGCCGACAGCAAACTGGACGAAAAAATCAAGCAACTATCCGGTTCTGGGAAAGATCGAACTGCATACATTGAAACTAAAAGCAAATATCACAATGAGGATCTTGAGCGCTTTATAACGAACTCAAACAATTTTTTTTCTAATAAAATTATTGAGTATAATAGTCAGTTATGGCAAAAGGTTGACCCCATTTATCAGGATCCTGAGCATCATTTTCTGAAAGCTCATTTTCTGGCTCCTAGTAAACGAATCGGCTCGCAGCACCTTAGTACTTACTTTGCTAATACCCTTATCATTTGGCTGATTAACCTGATTCTGTTTTTAACGCTGTATTTTAGAGTTTTGCCAAGGCTTACGTCTCTTCGAACTAATATAATCTGGTACTTAAAAGACAAGAAAAAAGGCCGGGAATGAAATTAAATTCATTCACCAGCCTTTACTATATCTTGTTTTGGGTATTCTTTATTCTTCCATTTCAATCATCTTAAAGGGTATATTAATTATCGATTGATAATCTTCACCCGCTTCAAACATATCCTCATCATCCTCTTCATAATACCAGTTGATCTCAACCGGGTTTCCTTTTTTATGAATCAACTCTAATCGTTTAAAGATATCGAGAATACACTTTGACGAACTTGTATTGAAATACTCTAATTGGATATTAACGTTAGTCTCATCAGAAGGGGTATCTCCAAATTTATCAAGCCAATCAATAATCGGCTTGTAAAACTCAACAGAATTTTCAGGAATAGAACGCCCCTTTATTTCTACTACTCCATTTTCCCCATCCAGTCTTACAAATGGTGTTTTCGGACTTCCTTCACGAATAATTGTTTCCATACTGGTAGCTATACGGTTAACTAATGTATACATCTAGCGAGAAAAAGATGTATTCATCATCAAATTGATAAAAATAATATTCTAATTTATTACCTGTTTTCCTAACAATGTCAAGCATTCCAAGGCCTCCCCCGCCTTTATCAGAAAACTCATCATTATTCAAAATATCTCTGTATAACATCCGAACTTCTTCGTCAGACAGAGAATTGACCTGATCTATTCGGTCTTTAATATAATTTAATTTTTCCTTTTTCACAAAATTGCCAGTGGAAATGCGGTAGAAGGTACCATCCTTACTAAGTATAATTATCCCGAAGTTGCCACAATGTTCAACAGGTGCACTTGCAGGTGGTAAATCAACATGGTGATAAAGATTTTGTAAGCTTTCAACAAACACATTGTAAACCTTTTTTCGAACACGATTTTTTTCATTCTTCATGTTCAAACTGTTTTCAATGGAATCTAAAGCCTCAGAGATTAAATCAGCAGTAATACTTCCGTTATACTCCAGAATTACCTCCCCTTGTTTTTTCTCTAAATACCAGTTTTTTAAATCAAACACCATCCCCAATGGTCTAATTACCTACAAATATAGAAAAATATTCTCACCGCGTACTATTACACAAGTTTACATTATATTACCTAACAAATTGTTTTCTTGCCCCAACTATTTGGTGAATTCCTTCTATTTACTGATAAAATACTGCTTTTTTTAGATGATTTATATCCCTCCGCCTTCCGTAAAGAGCAAATCACGGTGTTTGAATTGTACAATTTTCGAACCGGCCGGAACGGAACTGGTCACCCACACATTACCTCCAATCACCGATTTAGCACCAATAGTTATACGTCCTAAAATAGTTGCCTGGGCATAGATGACTACATCATCTTCAATTATCGGATGTCGTGGTATTCCCTTTATAGGATTCCCATTTTCATCTAAAGGAAAACTCTTGGCTCCTAATGTAACTCCCTGAAACAGCTTTACCCCATCTCCAATTATTGAAGTGGCGCCAATTACAACACCTGTTCCATGGTCAATGCTGAAATACTCCCCAATTTTTGCCCTTGGGTGGATATCAATACCTGTTTCGGAATGAGCCATTTCGCTTATCATTCGAGGAATGAGTGGAACACCAATTGTGAGTAAGGCATGAGCAATTCGATAATTAGTAATAGCCCTGATAGCCGGATAACAGAAAATAACTTCTCCCTTACTTTTAGCAGCGGGATCGCCTAGAAAAGCAGCTTCGACATCGGTTGCAAGTACTCGTCTTATTTCAGGTAGTTTACTAATAAACTGACTGGTATAATCGTGAGCCAGGCTCTTTTTTTCACTTAAATCAAACTTCTCAGGAGATTCACACATAAAGCAAAGTCCTGCAAATATTTGTTCAACCAGCAAAGTATATAATCTTTCTGTGTTAACCCCAATGTAGTACCTGACACTCTCTGGCCTGATTGAGCTATTGCCATAATACCCGGGAAAGATTATCTCGCGAGATAAATTAACAATTAGCTCTAATGAATTAATCGATGGCATTTTGTGATCCTTAAAATGTGGATGACAAACACTCTTATAGCTTTGCTCCTTCGATAGCTCTTCAATTGCGTTTTTTACTTTTGAGAAATGATCAGTGGTCATAGTTTGATTTGCTTTTAATTAGTTGGTTAATATATTGTTCTGCCAATTGAGTGCGTTCGTTTTCGCTCCCTTTAATTATTTCATATTTAAAGTTGTAGTTGTCCAGTTCATTACGGTATTCATCATAAAGGTACAAACGTTTATTTTCATTTTCCCTTATACCATCATTAATCCATTTAATATCAGGATAGCATAACAGATGCAAGTCAATGTCAATACCTTCCAGGTAGTTTTCTATTTCTTTTGGTACGTTACCAAATACTTCTCTAAACCAGATTTTTGTTATTACCAGGAAAGTATCAAAAAACACCAGCCGCTCACCCGATTGAAGAACCTTCTCATAACTTTTGATCTGATGCTGAGCAATCTTCAGCACATCGTTATACGTATACGAACGATTTAAATTCTCAATATATTCACGAGCGTATTCCGGCACCCATTGTGTTCCGTATATCTCGCTTAATTGCTTTGCTAAGGTACTTTTAGCTGTTGACTCAGGACCTGTTAATACAACAATTATCGGATTATTGGACTTCATTCGATCTCATGTTCATAAAACGCTTCCATTCAAGATATCCAATAATGGCTCCTACAGTATATACTAAAAACAAGAAACTGTAAAAGAACAATCCTTTGTATAAATACATCCCCATAGAGACACTGTTTATTACAATCCAAAACAGCCAATGGTGAATATATTTGCGAGCTAACATCCATGTCGCTACAATTGAAGCTGCTGTTGTAAAAGCATCCAAATATGGTAAATCTGAACTTGCTATATCAACCATGGCCGGTATTCTAAGCAGTGCCAACAACAATGCAAAATAAAGCGTTATACCTACTAATAAGGATTTTAGTAATAAACGTTTATTAAGCAACTTAATTGGTACGTCAACATTATCTTCAACCGATTGACCGCTTAACCAATACCACCATCCATAAGCACTGATGACTACATAATAAACCTGTAGTCCCATATCGGCATATAGCGCTGACTGATAAAACACGATAAGGGAAACAACAGAGGCAATTATCCCCCAAGGCCATAACCAGGATTTTTCGCGAATTGAATAAAATAAATATATAAGAGAAGCAAGCGTTCCTGCCGCCTCTAGTCCATATTGACGAACAAACTCCATCATCGGTTAATAACTAAAATTTAACGCTAAAGGTTCACAAGCTATTTCAGAAAATGAGAATAATCTCTTTTGGATTCAACCATTTCAACAGCCTTCATATAAGCCTCTGAAATAGGATTAATTGATTGAAAGTATTCAGAAGATCCAAATAAATCACGAGCTATTAAGGCTTTCAATTGAGCCTCCATCAAAGGTCGCGAGGTATTCAATTCTTCCTTATTAAGCTCAACTTCTGCCTCTTCCCCTTCTTTAATGAGTTTATCAATCAACTTCTCGGTAATAATAAATTTCTTCTCAAACTTCTTATATGAAGTATATATCCTCTCAAATTTATTCCTGTTATCATCAACATAATTTAATACCATACGGTTAACAGATCCGGTTGCGATAAGGTCACGATAATAATCGGAATACATACTTGTATCAGCCGCTACAAATACATCAGGCATTATACCTCCTCCACCATAAACAGTTCTGCCTGAAACTTTGGTTTTATACTCTAAAGCTTCATCAAACTGAATGCTATCGACATTGTAGTATTCTCCATGCGTATATCGCTCACCGAGTTCATTATGGTAAGCATCTACTCCATCCTTATAGTCTTTCTGAATACATCGCCCTGCAGGTGTGTAATATTCAGCAATAGTTAGTCGGATCATTGAACCGTCAGGAAAATCAAAAGGACGCTGAACCAAACCTTTACCAAAACTTCGTCGGCCAACCACTAATCCCCTGTCCCAATCCTGAACAGCACCAGAAACAATTTCGCTGGCAGAAGCTGATCCTTCATCAATTAACACCACCAGGTTTCCATTTTCAAATTTACCCTTCCGACTTGCATAATGATCTCGTCTATCACTGTTTAAACCTTCTGTATAGACCAAAAGTTTATTCTTATCGAGTAACTCATCAGCGATATCAATAGCAGCTTTGAGATATCCGCCACCATTTCCTCGCAAATCGAGAATCAGGTTTTCATAGTTTTCTGATTCTAATTTGTCTAATGCTTCAACAAATTCAGTATGTGTATTTAATGCAAAACGTGAAATTTTCACATAAGCTGTTTTGGGCGTTGCCATATAGGCTGCTTCTACACTATGCAGAGGTATTTTATCACGAACAACTATAAACTTTAATACATCAGGCGATCCTTTACGAATGATCTGCAATTCTACTTTAGTTCCTTTCTTTCCTCGCAGATATTTGAAAACATCACTGTTTTTGATGCCGATTCCTGCAACATTGTCGTCATCTATACGAACAATACGATCACCGGCACGAATTCCAACCTTTTCTGAAGGACCACCAATAACCGGATTAACGACCATTAAGGTATCATTTAAGATATTAAACTGGATACCAACCCCTTCAAAACTACCATCAAGTGGTTCATTCATAGCTGCCACTTCATCAGCTGAAATATAAACTGAATGAGGATCAAGACTTTTTAGCATACCAACAATAGCCTCTTCAACTATATCGTTGCCGTTTACCGAATCGACATACAGAGAATTGATTAACTGGTAAGTTAATTGAAGTTTCTGTATGTTTTTATCGTATACCTGAGCACTCGCAACAGTTATGGTCAGAACAAATGCTAAAAATAATGTACAATGCTTCCTTAATCCCATCTTCAATCTTTTAAAGTTTTAATCCAATTCTCCTGTATTTTAATAACAAAGGCCGGAAAGAAAAAGTTCCTACCGGCCATATTTATTTGTCTTATTCCTTATTTCGAA
>NZ_CEXQWX010000088.1:0-25327 GCF_982718395.1 Carboxylicivirga sp. | reverse complement strand
TGATACGTTGGTGGCTAGTCTAAGTGTTTGTTTTGTTGGTAAATGGAGGTTTAGTGGGGATGAATGATACTTAAAAGGACTTTAATATCTTGAAGGTCTGGAATTACCCGAAAGTGAGTACCTTTTCCAAAGTTCAAAACTTTGGAAAAGATCTAAGGAACTAGATACGGTGCTTGTTTATCAATAATCGAAAGAAAAATCCAAAATGAGGCTGAGATCTTCCCGGGTTTTAAAACCCGGAAGCTCTGGAATTAACCGAAAGTGAGTTTGTTGAAGTAACTTTTCCAAAGTTCGAAACTTTGGAAAAGGTTTAAAGTGTTAGAAAGGAGGTAGGTTCACTAATAATCGAAAGAAAAATCCATCGAATGTTGATGCATGTATCTAAAATTATCAAAGTCATCAAATAACTCAATAACCTGTTGGTAATTGACGGCGGTATTTTGTTGCTTCAATATTGCATTAAATGACGAAAAAATCCATTGATCAGGTTGATCAGCAAAATAATGGTGTACGGGGTTGAAATGTATGTAATTAATCAATTTTATCAGGTACAGTTTCGAATCGGTCAGTTTTCGTTTAAAGTTTTTCTGAAAAAGACTCCCTTTTCGATTGTAGATTTTGTTGTAAGATTGTGTATAAGCACTAAACAGGTTGGAAAAAGATTTTGAAAATGAATTCTCAGGAGCTCCTTCTTTCAGATAAACCAGAAAATGAAAGTGGTTAGGCATTAAGCAGTAGGCTAAAGTATCAGCTATCGGTGTGATGTGCTGCCTGTACTTCTCCAGAAAAAAGTAATAGTTTTTCTTTTCTTTAAATAACACTTCAGAACCGTTAGCCCTGTTGAAGATATGGTAAAAGTTATTGGCTTCTAATGGTTCCATAGATAGGTGCTTTAAAACTATTGTCGGGACAGACCCTTTCCAAAGTTTCAAACTTTGGAAAAGGTATCCGGTTAGATGCAGTGAAACTATTTAACTATAATACCCAGCTTTTCCAAAAGCTGTGGTTTATCGGCCAGAGCAACCCTGGCAATGGTTTCATAATCCTGCACCCATTCGGCCAGTTTTTCAAATGCCTCATCTCTTTCCATGGTGGCATTTTGAGCATCGCCTTTTTCGCGCATAATGGCTTCATCCTGTGCCTCAACAGCTAGCACTTCGGCCTGGCCGGCTTCGATCATTTCTTGCGTTATACCATATTTGGCATAGGCACTTAACCACTCTGGATTGGCCAGAAGATTATTGTAGAGACTGCGCTTTTCTTTTAACCAGCCACTATTGGTGCGCGCTTTGGATTTGAATATACGAAGCACCGATAAAGCCTCTTCGATATCTTTAAGTGCTACTTTCCCTATCTGTATCAGTTTAATGTAAGTGGCCTGAGCCTTCGTTTTCTTTTCATCTCGTTGAGCAAAGGCAGCATCCACCTCGCCATGTTCCTTATCAAATTTATCAGCCGCCGTTTTGGCAATATTAAGCAAATCAAGTCCTGATTGCATGTTTTGATCATCATAACCAAATACAGCAACTGCCGTGGCAATTAAAGCATCGTTAATACTGTTGTTTATGCGCAGGTTACATTCTTTTAAAAATTCATCTTTGTTTAATCTTTGGTAATTCATAGTTAACTTTTTATAATTAATAATAAAGGTATTTTTAGTGTGGCAGATAAAGAGTACATCTAAATAAATGACTTCATCTCCCTGTCAGATCATTCAGACATTGAGGCAAATCACTGCCGGATAAGGGCAATCAGGATCAGTATTGGATCAAATGAAAGCAGCATCTGATCAATGTGACATCGCATAGAATCAACGCGCCTGGCCATTGAATCAAGATCATTCAGAAACCCGTCAAAGTGATTCTGTAAGCAGTCAAAGTGCTCTTGCATCGTTGCTGTTGTTCTTTGACTGGCTTCAGCACCAGTCTGATTTGATGCAATATTGCTTTGATCGGTTTCAGCATGTTATTGACTTGATGCAAGGAGCTTAAGTCCGGATGCAACATCAACCTGATTGGCTGCAACGCTTGCTGGATGCGCTGTTACCAGGTTTTGACAAGCTACATTCAATTGTTTTTACAA
Organism: Carboxylicivirga sp.; assembly: GCF_982718395.1. Lineage (NCBI taxonomy): Bacteria > Pseudomonadati > Bacteroidota > Bacteroidia > Marinilabiliales > Marinilabiliaceae > Carboxylicivirga > Carboxylicivirga sp. The sequence goes on along the minus strand of NZ_CEXQWX010000088.1, from coordinate 23,245 downwards.
ATTTCTGAGGCTTGACTGGCTGCTAACAGCTAATGACTGACTTCGTGATCAGGAAATGCCAATCAGTTGTTTATCGATGGTGGAGTAAGGTCGGTCATGGTTATAAGGGTTATGATTAATTATTTTGTTGGTTTATTTTACCTAAGCCAAAGTGCTGAACTTTGGAAGAGGTGATGGTATGTATTTACATGGGTTCATATGTTGCGTTCCGCTTCTTCGCTGCCCGGCAACTTCTTTAATATCTCTGCACAGCTTATCTTTTTTATAACTTTTACTTTTTTAATGGGCGTAGGGCTGTGTATATTATCCGGGCTATCCTTTGCAAGCTTTTTAGATCTTTTCCCATTGCTTTCATGATAGAAAGATGTTACCATGAGTATATTTTCAATTTTCGTTGAGATTAACCGTTTAAGCCTCTCAATTTCCTTAAGCTCTGAGTTTATATCAACTGATTTTTCTAATTGATTCAGATTAGCTTGTTTCTCATTAATTTCATCAAAAACGGCTTGTTCAGCAGGATTTAGCTCTTCTCTCAGCCTATTAAAGATGACATTTTTAACTCCATCACAAATAATGTTATCCAGATAGGCTGCCTGGTCCTTCGTTTTGGCATATTTAAGTTGACTAATCGCTACTCGTTTTGTGTACTCTATATTTGAACAAAAATCTGTCATGGTTAGATGGGTTTAATTTAAGTTTACCTCTTCCAAAGTTTTAAACTTTGGAAGAGGTGTGGTGGATTATAGTTTTTATATTTTGCCGAGGGGGGAGACTTTTACCTTAATAGGATTTGCTTCTTCCCAGGCTTTAAAGCTTTGCATTCGCCATTCTTCATTGTCATTTGAAATTGTTGATGCCAGATGGTGCCTGAAAGTATAATCCATTGATGATATTTTTTGAACCCGATATAAATTTTTACTTAACACTTGGAAGTTGTCTTTGTTGGAACGAAATTCCTCATCACTTAGTCCTAATAAAAACATATCGTTTATTTCTAATGTAGCAACTATTGTATCTCCATCTTCCGGTAATAAGTAGGTTGGCATATTTTGACGTTTGCGCTCCACAACTGTCCAGAATTGAACGGCCTCTTCTTTCAGGTTTCCATCACTGTCTTTGTAGATTAAAACATGATGATTGTTTCTAGGATTAACATGTTGGTTTAAATCGCCTTTTAAACGATTTGTATTCCCAAGCATTTCCCGAATTCGAACTTTTTTTATAGGAACATTATCGCCTCCTTTTTTATTAGGCATAAATAATTGCCATTCGCCATTGCTAATGAAAGCATCTTTAGGAATTGTATAGCCTTTAGGGTTACCAGTGTCAATGTCGAGCCTTTCTTTTAAAAAGTTCTTTATTAGTTCCTGAATGGTGATATCGGCAATTTTAGCAACATGCTTATTGTTCTTCAGTTCAGTTATTTTTGTGCGACGATGAAAAGCCTTTTCCATATTCGGGCTTTGCCTCAAACCAAAAACATTTTCTTTATGCAACTGCCCTCTTACGCTAAAACCCTTCTTGTTTTTAGTAAGTGTCTTGTTGCTTTGTTTAAATGAAATCAGGATATTGGCAGCTTTTTTCTGAACATCTTGATTAAATCCGTTCCAGGGCTCCGGGAATTTTTCGGTGCTGTTTGTTTTTCCTCTTTGCTTGTCTTTACGTTTTGCATTCTCTGTACTTAGGCGCTGTAGGTAGCTCTGTTCGGTTAGTGCAATGGTAATGGCATCAATGGCATGATGGCGGTGGTCGTCGCGGTTCTTTTTGGGGTCGAATTTAATTTCACCAGTGTATTTATCAACCCAGATAGAGCCTTCTACCAGCTTTTGCCCCTTTTCTATTTTTGGTAGTTCTTTTTCAACGGCATGCAATTCTTTTGGTTTCGATTCAATACTCAAAGTTGCGTAGTATTTCCCGGGCAAATGTTCTGTTTTGCGTTTGTATTGAGGGTCACAGTCGGCTACCATATAACCGTATTCATCCACAGTAGCTGAAATACAAACCTCATTGTTATGCGCTTGCGGACGTGGGTTAACAGCCTTTATAAATTCAATGTTGTCTGGTGAAACATCAACTATTAACCAATATTTTCCGTCAGGGAGGTTGGTTTGGCAATTGTAAATATAGCAATTGAACTCACAGTTATGAACAGTACCAAACAATAATAGCTGGTTACGTTTTGTTTTTGGCTGCTTGTTTTTGTCCGGTGCCTGAAAATTGGTATTCGTTATTTCAAATTTTGCCCAATAGTTTCCATCTTCAATACTTGCCGTTTTGTAGTTGCCGGAAGTATCGTTTTTAAATTGACCTTTTTCAACCTTACCCCTTAATACGATATGTTTTTCATCAGATTGAGGTTTATCTGTGTATTGAGGCATTAGTTTAAGGGAACCGTTTACATCTAGTTTTACCCAATAATGACCATCTTTAACATCGATATCTTTAAAATCAATTTTGAAGGATTTAGCATCGAATTTGTTTTTAGAGGCGTAGCCTGATAAAAGGAGTTCGTTTTCACTTGTGGCTGGTCGTTCGTTGAATTTTTTACGCAGGGCAAGGGTTTCTCCGGCTTCATTAGTAATAGCATAATAAGGAACAGGCTTATCATCGTTAATGTCAAATGTATGTTCTCCGAGGTTTTGAGTGGGTTGCAATATAGAATTAAGCCCCCAAAGGTGGCGGAGTTCTGCTGTTAATTGTCCCGGCATTACACGCACATCATGACAAATATTCGATAACAATTCTACTGCTTTTCGGGCGATGTAACGACTGTCGTTCAGTTGTCGTTCAATAAATGTTTCTTTTTCAAACTTCTTTTTTGATGTGAAACGTTTGGCTTTAGGATAAGGCAGCGTGCGGAATGCTCTGGCGGCAATCTCATCCCAGCTATTAGCTCCCCAAATTTTCGAGTCAGGATTTTCAGTATAATACTCGTACGGTGTTTTTTCACCTTTATCATTATTGAAATGTGCTTCGCAAAGGGTTTTGTTGCCAAAGCTATCGTCTAGTGAAACACTGTATGGAATGATGTGCTCAATTTGGATGGCATTGGCGCTGCCTAATAAATCATTAATAGAAATTATCTTACCTGTATATGGGCAGGTACATTTGCCGCTTCGGTCAACAATTTCTTTATACATTAAGTACTTTTGGATGTTGTTCCTCGAAGGGCGTAAGCCATATTCGGCCAATCGCTCTCTGGCCTCATTATTTTTGATTTCGTTGGTAGAAATGCTATCGGTAATTTTTTTACGTTGGGCTTTGTTGTTGCGTAAATCCCTGCCCATTTCCACTTTTATTTGCGCAAACTCAAAATCTTCACCAAACTTTTTTCTGTATTTAAGCAATAAGGCATTTACCAATCGTCGTGTTTCATGTAAAGCCTGCTGGACAATAGGATTGCGCAGGTTTTCAAGTTTAGGCACCCACAATGCTAATTCGTCTTTTGCTTCAATCTCTTGGCTGTGGTGATAAAGGTGCGAAAAGTGCGGGTCATCTTTAACAAAGCCGTAATGATTATCCGGGTTTGATAAGTAGGTTTTTATTTTATCAATGGCTTCGCCGTCTTTGTTGTTTTCATTTAAAATTTTCAGAATATCCGCTTTAAGTTCCTGCTCTGATTCACCGAAATGTTTGTAACGTTTACCAAAGGCGTTTTTTACACCTCCTAAAATAACAGCTCGGTCAAACTGCAGACCTGTAAGCAAGAAGTGCTGGATGTTCCTGATTGCTTTTAATGATATGTTACTATAACCATCTTTAAGTTTTACTTTCTTAATGGTATCAAGGCTTTTTGCATAACCAAAGTCCTTTTGAAGTTTTTCAAATAGTTTTTCGTTATCCTCGTAGAAATAAAAGCAATGCCAGATATCAAGCATGTGCCTCTCCCAAACTTCAGGCTTAAAAAGCGGTTGTAACTGTTTAATGGTTGTATTACCGGCCACTTTCAGGTCATCCTCGTAATTAAATTTCTCGTAGGTGAGTTTTAATAACTTGGGAATTTCAGAGAAATTAAAATTCTTATCTTTTTTATTGATTAATTGTAGTACCTGTTGTTTCTGCTCGTCTGATAAGGACTGATTTTTTCCATACCGGATATTATTCAGGAATTGGTAGGCGCGAAATAGTTCAAATTCAGGGTGGGAAAGAGGACAGGGCTTTTTACTTCGCTTAATTTGTTTACCATTTTTATTGAATACAAAGTTATCCTCACTATTAATTACCGGCAGGTTATCTTCAAACCGGCAGTTAGCTAATAAGCCCTTTTGCGAACGAAGTGGCCGTTGCCAGAACAAGACGCTTTCGTTGCTTTTAAATTGGAGAGTTTTTTCACCATTTTCCTGATTAATTTCCTGTATGTTTCCGGCCAGGAAGTTTTTTAACGGAATAGTTGATGTCGTTGTAATTTTGGTAACATGCCCATCTTTTTGTGAGTTGATAACTACGTTTTCAGAGCCATATATTTCTTTTAAATGTTGAATTCTGGATTGATTACGCTTACCATCAAGCGAACCTTTTAGTTCCCTTGTTCTTTGGAGTTCAGCCATGCGCTCATTCAAACCAAGGTGATTGGCTTGCCTGTTCCAGATAGATTCAAATTCGGCAATATACATATCACGGGTTGTATATCTGCCCCTTGCTCGGATGCTTTGTCCATTTTCATCCTGAATTGTTTTGTATGGCACACCTTCTTGCGGGATAATGGAATATAAGTAGTCGCCTAAGCTGGAGTTTTTAGCCTTTTCCTTTGTGGCGTTAACAGGCAGTATGTTTTCTTCCGGTTTGCCTTTTTCGAATAGAGTTTTGGGGTCGTCATTCCCTTTTCTGGAACTGTGGAAACCACGGCGCTGGATGAGGTGATAGAAAATCCGTCCCAACTTGTGCAGGCTGATTGGTTCAGAAAGTGCTTTACTGCGTAACTCGTATGGATTGAGTTTTATCCATAGTCTGAATTCTTCGGTATCAGGAAATTTTTTACCTTCTGATTTTTGCTGGCGATCCCAATTTTTCCAGCTATTTAAATCTTTAAGCGTTAATGGGCACATGCCTTGTTCTATCAAAACCTGAAGCAGCTTTATTTTACGAAGGCGTTTGCAATAAAAATGGCGACGCTTTTGTCTGTTTTCGGTTCGGGTGGCATTATTTGATTTTTCGCTGTCTCCTTTGCCAATATCACTAACACCTGCTGGAAATATGCGTACACCACAATCGTCAATGTAATTATATTGCTCTACTTTATTGCTTGTAAAGGTGGCGTCTACAACAGCCCAGCCAATGCTGTTGGTGCCAAGGTCAAGTCCTAATATTTTGCCCATTACTGAAGGATTATAGAGGGTTAATGTGCGAGTTTATTGTCATAAAATTATTACTAAAAATAGTAATTACCTGATAAAAACCTAACGCACTTTTGAAATTTGTTAGTTTTTTTTATTTGCAGGTTAAACAAGATTTGCTAATTTTGATATCAGGAATTGAATAAAAGCTTATTAGATTCTTATCACAATAAGGCTATATGCCGAAGGAAATTAATCCTATACTCCCGCCTCGGTGGGAGTTTTTATTTAAACCAGTTTGGTTTTTATTTTTTCCAAAGTTCGAAACTTTGGAAAAGTTTGTTTTTAAGCAATAAAATAAAAAGCCGCCCAATGTATCATCAGGCAGCTTTTGTTAACTATTGTAAGCATTTATTATTACACTATATCCACTTCACATAACTGAAATCCTGTCGATGCGCTAGCTGAGGATTGCAAGCAAAAACGCGAACACCAAAGTCGAATATGCCCGGATCGGGTAGTTTCAAATCCAGCTCGTAAAAGGCAAGGGTGTCAACTTTTCGGACTTGCGAGAAGCGTTGCGTCGTGATTGGTCCTGCCATAAGTCCGTCAGCAGATGAGCGAATAACCAGTTCCACACAAACATTTTCATCAATCAGCTCTTTTAAGTCTAAAGCAACTTCCATGTGATATAGTTCGCCCGCCAGGTATTTGTGCTTTGGTGTGCTGGGGGTATCCACTGATACAACATCTATTTTATCCCATGATGACAAGAGCTTTTGTTTCCACACGGCTATATCCCGCGCCATTTCGTAATCACTCAGACGTAACTTTTTCACCCGTTTATACATTGGCTCATAAAAACGCTCCTTGTAATCATCCATCATCCGCTTAGTGGTATAATCAGGGGCAATGTCAGCAATACAGTTCTTAATGTATTTGACCCAATCACCCGGAATGTTATTTTTATCGCGCTTATAAAACAACGGGATAATCTCGTTTTCCAACATTGAATAAATGGTCTGAGCATCCAGTTCATCTTGGTATGACTGATCTTCGTAAGTACGCTTTTCAGTCAGTGCCCATCCGGCTCCTTGCCTGTAACCTTCAAGCCACCAGCCATCCAGCACACTGAAGTTCATAACACCATTCATCACTGCTTTTTCACCTGAAGTACCTGATGCTTCAAGCGGACGTGTTGGTGTATTCATCCAGATATCGACACCTTTTACCAGTTTTTGACCCAATTCCATATCATAGTTTTCAAGGAAGAGGATTTTACCAACAAATTCCGGACGTCGCGATACATCGACGATCAGTTTAATCAAATCCTGACCCGCTTTATCAGCCGGATGTGCCTTACCCGCAAAAATAAACTGTACTGGTCGATCAGGGGCGTTTAATAATTTAGATAAACGATCCAGATCGCTGAACAGGAGATGGGCTCGTTTATAAGTAGCAAAGCGACGGGCAAACCCAATAGTCAATGCGTTTTCATCGATGGAATCAATAATCTCCACCAGGTTTTTAGGATCTTCGTAACGTCTGATCCAATTACGGTGGAAACGGTCTTTCGCGTAGTCGACTAACTGCTTACGCAAGGTGTTTTTGATCTTCCATACTTTGGCATCATCAATATCATGAATCTTTTCCCAATATTTTCTGTTGGACTGATCCTGTAAAAAACCTTCTTCAAATTCGCTTTCGTAAAGCGTACGCCATTCCTTAGCTGTCCAGGTAGGATAATGAACGCCGTTGGTCACATAACCAATGTGCAGCTCTTCGGGGAAATAACCTTCGTATAGATTATTAAACATTTCCTGCGATATCTGGCCGTGTAATTTACTCACCCCATTCATAGCAACTGATGTATGGGCTGCCAGATTACTCATCGAGAATTTTTCATTCTCATCCAAAGGGTTAGCACGACCCAAAGCCAGAAACTGATCCCAGTTAATACCCAATTCTTCCGGTATATAGTACAGGTAGTGCCTCACCATATCTGGCGAGAAAGTATCGTGACCGGCTGGTACAGGTGTATGTGTTGTAAATAAAGAGGTGGTTCTGACTATCTCCAGTGCTTCATCATATGTGTAGCCCTGCACAATATACTGGCGCAAACGCTCCACATTGATTAACGCGGCATGGCCTTCGTTACAATGGTACAGATCAGCATCTACGTCCATTTCATTCAGCGCACGGATTCCTCCAATACCTAGCAGAATTTCTTGTTTAATGCGGTTGTCCCAATCACCTCCATACAATTGATGTGTAATAGCCCGATCTTCCTTACTGTTCATATCAGTATCAGTATCGAGCAGGTATAGCTTTATACGGCCAACGTTAACCTGCCATATCAGCGCTTTTACCGTTCGTCCTTCCAGGTGGAAGTGAATGGTTTTCGGAACACCAGCTTCATCATGAAGCTGAGTGATCGGAAGAAAAGAGAATTTTTGTGCATTCAGTTCAACCAGCTGTTCTCCATTAAGTGACAAGCGTTGTGTAAAATAACCAAACTTGTACTTAAAACCGATGGCAACCATATTGACATTTGAATCACTGGCTTCCTTCAGGTAGTCACCAGCCAAAATTCCCAGACCTCCTGAATATATTTTCAGGTTATCGTGCAGTCCGTATTCCATACTGAAATAGGCTATTTTTGGCTGATTAGCAGCTGGTTTAACAGCCATATAATCTTTGAAATCTTTATAAACGGTCTGATATCTTTTCAGGAAATCTTTATCTTTCTCCAGCTCTTTTAAACGACCACTGCTTACTGACTTTAATAAAACAATAGGATTTTTCTTGACTCTGACCCAAAGTTCAGGATCAATGTACTCGAATAAATCAATGGCTTCGTAATTCCAGCACCACCATAAATTCTTTGATAACTCTTCCAGACCTGTAAAATCAACAGGTAGATTTGACTCAACAATAAGCTTGCGCCATTGAAATTGATTAGTTCTGGCTACTTGCAGGTGCTTACTATCTTCAAGCTTCGTACCTCTATTCATGTTATTTCTGATGGCCTGGGCGTAAGCATTAAAGTAATAATCGATAAAATTCTTCCACAGTGCTTTCTGGGCTATTTGCCTTGCATTTTCCCTGTAGGAGTTGATCGTCTTTTCATCTAGCTGGGAGAAACGTTGAATATAATGAGCAATGTTATGGATTACCTCGTTTGAATTGGAGTCCGTCCGTTGAAATACTTCTACGCCTCCTTTGCCATTTTCGTTGATCCTCATCACCCATTTGCCAAATCCTGCCAATGAAGTGGTAACCGTAGGAACACCGAAAGCCGCACTTTCCATTGGTGTATAACCCCATGGTTCGTAGTACGAAGGAAATACAGATAAATCAAGCCCCATCAGCAGGTCGTAATAGGTCTGATTGAAAATACCATCATTACCTGTTAAGTAGGTAGGGACGAAGATGACTTTTACCTTCTCATTGTCGCTGTTGCTAAAGCCGATTTCTTTTATCTTATTCAGAATCGGGTCATGATCAATATTGCCTAAATAATGCGTGATATAGGGAGTAACGAGTGTTTCGTCTTTTTTGCCGTCAGCCAGATTTTTCACCAGGTCTTTTCTTGGACCACGCTGATCGGCCGGAATAAAGAAGAAAGCTACTATTTCCTGTTCCTGACCAGGATCATAATTGATGTGGCCAAGGGCATTTAATAGTATATCGATACCTTTATTTTTATACTCATAACGACCTCCCGTACCAATAAAAAGGGTTTTATCAGATAGAGTGTTACCAATTAAGGTTTCTGCAACATTTTTTAACAATTTCCTTGATTTATCTCTGGTAACTTTTAGATCTTCAGCCTTTGGAACAAAGTCATTTTCGAAACCATTAGGTAATAATACATCTACTGGTTTATTGTAGAAATGATGACATTCTTTTGATGTTATCTCACTAACAGTTGTCAGGCAGTCAGCCGCCAACGCTGCTTTTTTCTCCAGAGAACATTTGGCCGATACATTGTACTGGTCGGTTTTCTCTTTGATGTTAAATTGATAAAGATTATCGTAGAGTGGCTCATTGTTACTGGCGAGCACGCGTCCAAGCATGGTGGCATGTGTTGTAAATATGGTTGCTACTTCAGGCACATGGTGTTCAAGATGCAAACAGCCTGCGCCCGTCATCCATTCATGGAACTGAGCAACAACTTTTTCCTTAGATGTTTTATGTTCTTTGACATAGCTCTCTATGACCTGTCCGGCGGCATAACCAAAGATAGCCGGTTCATGATAATCATCTGCACCATACAATGATTCCAGTTTATACACTTCCCACATTTTAGCGTAGAAAGCATCTTTATTCTTCAATAAAGGCTTGAAATCTATTAATATCACCAGTGGTTCACCGGGTATTTTCCAACGACCAATACGAATGGGAATACCCATATCATTGACCTTTTTCTTCCAATCGTTAAATAAAGAGCTATCTTCTTTAAACTCTTTATCACGATGTGCTTTTTGATTAAAGTCAGGACCAATATATATGATATTGTCGTTGAATGCTTCTTTAAGCGATAATGCTTTTGTTGAAATAACCGTATGAATGCCCCCTACTTTGTTGCATACTTCCCAGCTGACCTCAAAAATAAAATCGGGTCCTGTTTTTATCTTTTTCATACGTTGTTGTTTAAATAATTAATTAATCAATGGTATGAGATAGTATTATATAATTGTTTTGTCAACTATTCCTGAAGAATTTGTTTTTTCAGCTTTTTGATTTCCTTTCTATATTGCTTAATCAAATCATCTTTTTCAGATAATGCATTTTGTTGTATCTCTTCACTTTTCTCCTCAAGCAATTCGTTTACTCTGATCTTAAAATCACTCAATACATTCATGTAATTAATAAATGCATCGTATGGAGAGTTGTAAGGGTTGAAGTAAGAGTGTATATCACCATCTGAGAAGAATTTGGTACACATGTAATAAAAATGATTGCTGATCTGAAGGTAACTCCAGTCCTTATTGATGCGATCATCATTTAATGCAATAACATCATTTCTCAGTTCGTAAAGTTTTTCAAAGGCTTCCTTTTGAAGGGCATTTCCCACCCAGGCTGATAAATCGCGTTCTTCATCAGCCCAAGAAATGGCATGTGGAACATGCGCTACAGCTATGGGCTGGTATTCTTTAATCGCTTCAGAAGGAGTCGAGAATTTATAATTACCCGACTTTAATACTGTAGCAGGTAGATTCTCTAAGAAATCAAAAATGCCTGATTCTTTCTTTTGATGTTCACCAAAGGTTTCGTAATCCATGAAAATATTGATAATCTCTTCTTTTTCATCCATATGATCTAACCAATTCACTAGCTTTTCTGTTGTGAGTGGCCATTCATTCCATCCTTGTTCAGAAAAACGAAGGGTGATATCATCGCTTAAAGTATAATTGCGTAACAACAACTTTAGTTTTGGGTTAATGGCATTACAATACAGATAATTAGGACTTTTCCAGCCTAATATATGTTTGGCGCCTTCGGTTATCATACCTTTAAAACCTAAGTCAGCAACATCTTTTCCAATGGTATCTGAATAAATTAATTCAGTATTTCTGAATACTTTAGGTTTCTGTTTAAAGGTTTTATAGATGCGTTCGCAGTGTGCTTTCACCTGTGCCTTAAATTCATTTGGGTCTTTTAGTGCAGCCAAAGAGTGAGAATTGGTTTCAGCAAGGAATTCCACTTGTCCCGTATCAGCCAAAAGCTTGAAACTATCAATAACTTCCGGCGCATATAGTTCAAACTGATCGAGCGCAACTCCTGTGATTGAAAAGCTTACCTTAAACTGTGCTTTGTTGGCTTTAATTAGCTCAAGTAAAAGCAGGTTAGCCGGTAAGTAGCATTCTTTTGCTATTTTCTTTAGAATTGACTCGTTCGCAAAATCGTCGTAGTAATAGTGATCGTTGCCTATATCAAAAAATCTGTATCTTCTTAATCGTAATGGTTGATGTACCTGAAAATATAAACATATTGATTTCATATTATTTCTTTTTTAGAGTTTAATGGGAATCGTTAATTGTGTTGTTGTACACTTTGTGCACATGAAGGGCCGCATTGGTCCATTTCAGGTTATCAACCTCTTCTTTACCTTTTTCCTTAAAAATGCCGGATAACGAATCATATTTGATAATGCCATAAATGGCATCAGCCAATGCATCGATATCCCAATAATCAACTTTAACGGCATGTGTGAGAATCTCGGATACTCCTGATTGTTTGGAGATGATGACCGGTACGTTAGATTGCATTGCCTCCAATGGTGAAATACCAAAAGGTTCGGAAACAGATGGCATTACATAAACATCACTCATTTCAAACATTTTGAATACATCATCACCTTTCAGGAATCCGGTAAAATGGAAACGGTCAGATATGCCCAATTGCGCTGCACGATCCACCATCTTCTCAAGCATGTCACCACTTCCGGCCATAACAAATCGAACATTACCGGTACGCTTAAGTACTTCGTTCGCTGCTTCTACAAAATATTCCGGGCCCTTCTGCATTGTGATCCTACCTAAGAATGTAACGACTTTCTCTTTTACTCCTTTCTTAATCGCTTTTTTCTGTTCGTTGGTAACAGGTTCAACAGCATTATAAACTGTTTCAACTTTTGCAGGGTCCTGACCATACTTTTCAATCACAATATTACGGGTCAGATTACTGACAGCAATAATTTTGTCGGCTGCATCCATTCCCATTTTTTCAATTTCAAATACTTTGGGGTTGACGCTTCCACCGCTTCGGTCAAAATCGGTTGCATGAACATGAACGACCAAAGGTTTACCTGATACCTCTTTGGCAGCAATACCCGCCGGATAACAAAGCCAGTCGTGCGCATGTATCACGTCGTGCTCGTTATCCATACTTATGGTTGAAGCAACGTAGGCATACTTATAAATCTCCTCAATTAGGTTAGCACCATATTTGCCACTAAACTCTAATTTGCCCTCCTTAGTGACCTTAAAGAGTTTGTTTTTTCCAAATAGCTCAGAATTTCGGAATGTATAGTATTCATCCGGGTCATTATAAGGAATAAGTTCCGATTCAACTTCTAAATAGGTATGTTTTGACTTAAATTTTTTGATATGGTTCTGCACTTGTTTCAGGTGGGTGTTATTGGCTCCAATCAGTTGCATTTTGCTTTGATCCTCATCACCATATGCTTTAGGTACCACAAAAATGATATCCAGATCACTAATTTTAGACAAACCCTTGGTTAATCCGTAGCAGGCCGTTCCTAAACCACCTGAAATATGAGGTGGGAATTCCCATCCAAACATTAATACTTTCATAGGTCAACTACTTAACAGATAGGTTACTGATTCTTTTCTTAACTCTGATAATCTCAGCTACGCTCAATGCATAAGAGGTAGCTTCGTTAGGTTTATGAGGAGGGTTACCATCATAAATTTGTGAGATGGAACCAATTCCGTGTTCATTAACACATTCCTCAAACCCTTCAAGTAGTCGTTTGATATGAGCTACACCTGAAAGTTTATGCAGGTCGAGATAGGCATCGGCGTAATGTCCGAATAACCACGGGAAAACTGATCCATTGTGGAATGCTCTGTTTCGCTCATATTCATTGCCGGATATAATCCCCAGATAATCCTGGTTATTTGGAGACAGTGTTCTAAGGCCTCTTGGAGTCAGGAGATCACTTTCAATTTTATCCAGTATAGATTTCTTTTGTTCAAGGTTCAAGCAAGAGTGAGGCAGAGAGACTGCAAATAACATATTAGGTCTGATACTCCAACTTGTATAATCATCTGTCACATAATCTGCAAGATATGCTTTGGAGTCATCCCAGAATACTTGATTGAAACTAGTTTTAATTTTTTCTGGATATTCGCCCCACTCTTTAATAAATGCTTTATCATTTGTGGTTTTGGCCAGATCTAAAGCTAATGAAATTGCATTGTACCAAAGGGCATTAACTTCAACCACATATCCCATACGCTGCTGTAAGAAAGTTCCATTATTCCTGACTTTCATCCAGGTAACACCCTTCTGATGAGTCCATAAAAGTCCGTTTTCGTGTAATTCAACGGCTAAATGCGATCCCTGCTTATAGGTTTTCAACACGTCTTTTATGACTTTCTTGTATTTAAGCCATACATTTTTAGGATCAGTTCCAAAAGCTAAATACTGTTGCAATGTCCAGAAAAACCATAATGGTACATCAACCGAAGTTCTCTCCTTGTTCAGCGCTTTATCCGGTGAAAAACGGTTATTTATGGTTTTGAGCATTGTATTAAGGATCTCCAGAAATGTTTTTTCGTCATCGCGGGACAGGCATAATCCGGGAATCGATAAATAGGTATTCCGCTCACTATAACTTAAAAAAGGAAAGCCATTGATTACCTGGGTGGCTTTGCCCTTGCGGGATATCGATTGTTCAGCAGAATTATCTAAACAACTTTCAAAACTATCGCGCTGTATTCGTTTTTTAAGTTCCGAATTAAATTGGCGCAGTAATGAATTGGGAGTTACAGCTTTTGTACCCGCCGAGAAAATGATGGGTGCACCTTTTTTTATTTCCATTTCAAAATAACCAGGTACAAATAAATCTTCATTACAGGCGTATCCCCTTCTTTTTTCCTCGCTATATTCAATATCATAATACCAGTCAGGTACATGCACAAACTCAGAAGTTTTGGATGTTTGCATAAACAGATCAGGAAAACCTTCATAGAGGTTCACGCTTATGCCATTTGCTGCAACTGCTGCTCTGGTATTAGCAAATAAATTTGCCTGGGTAAGCTCATGTATATTCCTGAATGCCACAAAAGGTTGCAAACGAATAATGGTAGGAGAGTGAGCCTCCAGTAACGTATATTTAACTAATATTCGTTGTTCTTTTTCAACCAGCAGAAGTTCTTTTTTTAATAAAACGCCCCCAACGCGATAAGTGATGGCCGGATTTGGGTCAATTTCATATTCTCGTACATATTTATGCCCCTTGGGATTATATGTACCGGGATATTTTCGAATTCCCAAATGAAATTCAGCTCCATGCTGAATTATGGTTTCATCCAATGATGAAAGCAGCACATGGTTATCGTTGTTAAACGTTTTAATCGGACAGATTAATAAACCATGGTACTTGCGCGTGTTGCAATTAATAATGGTTGAACTGGCAAATGAACCTGCTCTATTGGTTCGGATGAACTCTCTTTTTAAAGAGTATTCGGTGTTGACCAATTGAGCCTTGTTGAACTTTAAGTAACTCATACGCAAATGGTATAGGCATGATTAATAATAAATATCTCATCTCTTGCGCTGTTTTACTCCCTTAGAAATCCCAATTCAAATTTAGGTAATTTTTTATCTAGGACTACTATTTATTGTGATAAATATTGTTTTTTTATCATTTGATAACTTCAATTACATCATGTTGGTGTTTTTGACGAAAAACTGTTAATTTCATCAAATAAGTGTGGAAAAAGTTTTAAATAGTTAAAGTTGAATTGATATTATAGTAATAAAGATATGCATAAATTTAATACATCAAGGGTGCAAATAGTTATTGCAACATTAATGATTTTTATAGATGTAATAGTGGCGCAAAAGCAGGTAGCTATTACAATTGATGATGTTCCAAATGTAAAAAAATACAAGATTGACAGAGGTATGTCACTCTTAAAACAGATTGACTTCTTAAACATACCTGTTACAATTTTTATTAATGAACAACGACTCAGTAATGGACCTGATCCAAATGTCAATGCCGCTTATCTCAGAAAGTGGATTGAAAACCCAAACGTAATCATTGGAACGCATACTTATTCTCATTTACGTTATTCCCAGGTGACTTTAGATTCTTTTAAAAGTGATGTAATCCGGGGAATGAAAGAAACAAAAGAGCTAGCATCACCTTTGGGGAAAACAATCGATTACTTTAGGTTTCCGTACAATGATGCAGGTAAAGATGAACAGCAGCATAAAGCTGCTCAGGATATGCTTGATTCCATTGGTTTGATTTCTACACCTTTTACAGTTGAGAGTTCTGATTGGATGTTTAATGCCCTCTATGAATATTATTTAGCTAAGGATAGTATTGTTCAGGCTAAAAAAATACTATCAGCTTATATTGGTGCAACGATGCGAAGTTTTGAATGGATGGATACTTTAACAGCTGCTCAATATGGTCGGTCGGTTAAGCATATTTTCTTGTGTCATGACAATGCTATTACTGCGGATTGCCTGCCATCGATAATAGACCTTTTAAGAAAAAAAGGATATGAAATAATTGACCTTAATATGGCGATGAAGGATCCTATTTATACTCAGGAAAGTCATTATTATAAAAAATGGGGAATATCGTGGGTATATCGCTGGATAGATGATCCTGAAAGGCGGCAACAATTAATGAAGGAGGAACCAGGTATTATGCCTTACTATGAGCTTTATCAAAGGATTTTATCAGGTGAAGGGTATTAATAATGCCGATCAACATTGAAAAGTTGCGCGAAGTAAATAGATGTGCCGGACTTTCAGCCCTCTATTACATTATCTATTAACCATAGTCCTAACGGACTATACTAACATGTATCGTTCTTTCAGAACTATTAAGAGAGGCTTTCAATCTGGCCTGTAAGGCCTAAACATAATAGCGCAGGGGGGAACCCTGTGGTGCATGATAAAGAAGATAGAGCACTTAAGGTGCGACACATTAGTGCCTTTTTTCCATTCATCACATTAATAACTGAAGTTTTGTCATTTAAAAATAGACGCAATCAGTCAGAATGACATTTAACTTTCTGTTTGTAAGGACATTATGTCTTGTTTTGTTCTTGGGTATGGCATTTGAAGAGCGATATTAAAATTAATTGCTATGAACTTTAATAATTATACCATAAAATCTCAGGAAGCGATCCAATACACTACACAAATTGCACAGAGTCATCAACATCAACAGATCGAAGCTGCTCATATTCTAAAAGCAATATTTCACGTTGATGAAAATGTGTTACCATTTATTTTAAATAAACTCAGTGTAAACACTGCTATATTCCAACAAACATTAGATAGTATCATTCAAAGCTTTCCTAAGGTTCAGGGGGGCGAAAGGATGCTGTCTAAACAAGTCGGTCAAATACTTAATGACGCTCAGTTGAGGGCAAAGAAAATGAAAGATGAATATGTATCCATTGAGCATTTGATTTTGGCTATTTTTTACTCCGGTGATGATGTAGCACGACTGATGAAAGATAATGGTATCTCCGGAAATGATTTGCAGGCGGCTATTGAAGAGCTTAGGAAAGGAAAGAATGTTACCTCTCAGTCTCAGGAAGAAACTTATCAATCATTGGAAAAATATGCCAGAAATCTTAATAAACTGGCAAATGATGGAAAGCTCGACCCGGTAATTGGACGTGATGAAGAGATCAGGCGCATTTTGCAAATATTGTCAAGACGCACCAAAAATAATCCGATGCTGGTTGGAGAACCAGGAACAGGAAAAACAGCAATTGCAGAAGGTCTGGCTCATCGCCTGGTGCGAGGTGATGTGCCTGATAATTTAAAGGATAAAGTTATCTATTCGCTGGATATGGGAGCATTGGTTGCTGGAGCCAAATATAAGGGTGAATTTGAAGAGCGACTGAAAGCGGTTGTTAAGGAGGTTGTTTCAGAAGAAGGTCGTATTGTTTTATTTATTGATGAAATACACACCCTTGTTGGAGCTGGTGGAGGACAGGGAGCCATGGATGCAGCCAATATACTGAAGCCGGCATTAGCGAGAGGAGAACTCCGGGCTGTAGGTGCAACAACACTTGATGAGTTTCAGAAGTACTTTGAGAAAGATAAAGCTTTAGAGCGCCGTTTTCAAAAGGTGATGGTTGATGAGCCGGATAGAGAAAGTGCAATATCCATATTACGTGGTATCAAAGATCGATACGAAAAGCACCATAAAGTGCGAATTACGGATAGTGCAATCATATCTGCAGTTGAGCTCTCACACAGGTACATCAGCGATCGCTTTTTGCCTGATAAAGCCATTGATTTAATGGATGAAGCAGCATCCAAGCTTAGGTTGGAAATGAATTCGAAACCTGAAGAGTTGGATAGTCTTGATCGAAGAATATTGCAATTAGAAGTTGAATTAGAGGCTATTAAGCGAGAGAAGGATAAGGCGAAGGTTGTACAAATCAAGAAGGAATTGGCAGATTTAAAAGACGAGCGTAACAGTGTATTTGCAAAATGGGATAGTGAACGCAGTGCTGCAGAGGAGGTTCAGATTATTAAAACGCAAATAGATAAGTTGAATCAGGAAGCAGATAAAGCTGAACGTGATGGAAATTTTGGTTTGGTGGCAGAGTTACGTTATGGTAAAATCAAAGAGGAGCAGATAAAACTGGATAAAGCACAAAAGAAGGTAGTAGAAAATCAGGCAAATGCTTTAATAAAAGAGGAGGTCGATAGTGATGATATTGCTGAGGTAGTGGCGCGCTGGACAGGCATACCAGTAGCCAAAATGATGAGTAGCGATCGGGAAAAGCTTTTACGCTTGGAAGACGAGCTGCACAACAGAGTAGTGGGGCAGCATGAGGCTATTGAGGTAGTTTCGGATGCGGTTCGACGGTCACGAGCTGACTTGCAGGATAGCCGTCGCCCAGTTGGTTCATTTCTGTTTTTAGGCACAACTGGTGTTGGGAAAACAGAGTTGGCTAAATCGTTGGCCGATTACTTGTTTAATGATGAGAATGCTTTAACAAGAATCGATATGAGCGAATATCAGGAGCGACATGCGGTGAGCAGGTTGGTTGGAGCGCCTCCCGGATATGTAGGTTATGATGAAGGAGGTCAGTTAACTGAGGCTGTCAGGCGAAAGCCATATTCAGTTGTGTTACTTGATGAGATTGAAAAAGCCCATCCTGATACGTTTAATATCTTATTGCAGGTACTGGATGAAGGACGATTAACAGATAACAAAGGTCGGGTAGCAGATTTTAAAAACACCATCATTATTATGACGTCGAATATGGGTTCGTCGATCATCCATAATAACCTTGAGGGAGTAAAAATGAATAACTATCAATATACTGTTGATCAAACAAAGCTAGAAGTGTTAGGCCTGTTAAAACAAAGTGTAAGGCCTGAATTCATAAATCGTATTGATGAAATAGTAATGTTTACACCGCTTAATATTGATGAGGTAAAGCAAATTGTTCAGTTGCAGATAAAATCGTTAAAACGAATGTTAACCAGGAAACATATTTCTATTGATTTTAGCGAACAAGCATTGGATTATTTGGCGCAGCAAGGCTACGAGCCTCAGTTTGGTGCACGACCAATTAAACGGGTCATTCAGCGCTTGGTGATTAATCAGCTTTCGAAAAAAATTCTGGCAGGAGAAGTAAGTTCTCAGTCAAGTATTTTTATTGAGTTAGAAGATGATTCATTAGTGTTTAATAATAGTTTAATAAACTCAAATTAATTGATTAATGAATATGGCCGGTATCATTATGCCGGCCTTGAGAATTGCTTTTTTTTTCACAAATGAAGTCGAGAATATTATTGCTTTGGTAGAGAAGATAAAAGGATATTTTTCAGCGGAATAAGCTTATGGTCAATTGATAATTAATTTGCAGAATTCAAGCTTTAAAATCTCACTGTAGACTTCTTTATCACTCCAGGATTCTTCCCATTCTGGAAACAATGTTTTGGAGGCAAACATTAACGCATCCAGCATTAATACATCATTTTGAGCTACAAGGAATTCAAATATGGCTGTGTGAAGACTCATTAACTCAAAAGAGTGAATGTTTTTTCTTTTGAAGATGTTACTAACGGTACTTTTCTTCAGGTAGTCGTATGAAATTAACTTTCCATTTTGACCTTCGCGATTTAGAATTGATTCCTTCTCAAGCTGCAGAAGTAAATCGTCAGGATATATAGATAACGCATCATCAAGCTGTTTCAATATTTTCTTAGCCGGCTCCTCGTTAATCTCCATCATAACAATCTTCATTAACGACAGGAAAGAAACTTCAGGAAATCTATTAGCCAGCTTTTTAATATTCAGCTTTTTTAGATCTTCAATATCATCCAGTGAATTAAGCACGTCTTCTACCAATTCATCATGCTCTGTAATACCACCATTCATGGTGGCCGGTATCAGATCATCATTAGTTTCAACATCGAAGAATTGCAGCATATTAGTTCTTGCAGCCATAATCTGATCTAGACCGTGGTAGTTGTAAAACAGACGTTTACATATATAAAGAAGTTCGGTAGCAGTATCTTCATTGCTGCTATCGTTCAACTCAATCAATTCCTTAAAACGACCAATATCACTATGACGTTCCTTTAAAGCTTCAGTGTATATGTAATCTTCAATTGGTAAATCCTCTTCGTGCATAATTCCTTCGTTGATGCGATTATTATTATTGCAGAGATGCAGTCTACTCCTTTTTAAAGGTAGCTTCATCAAGGTTAACAACTAATGTATAACCAATATGATTGATTCTTAGAATAATTTTCTTAGAACCTTGCACTTCCATCACTTCACCCTTGATACCTTCCAGAGGCCCTGAAGTAACAGTGATTTCCTGACCCTTCTCAATCTGTCCGGCTTCAACACTAAAGTTCATTTGATTTTCAATGGTTCGTTTCATCGCCAAAATATCATTTTCGGGTATGATACAGGCTTTACCTTTATATGAAACGTATGCAACAATACCTGTTACATCAAAAACTCTTCTATAATCGCTTAAAGGAATTTTAATAAAAATATATGAGCTGATAACGGGTGTTTCAACCCATTTTTTCCGGTCGCTCCACTGCCTTAAGGTTTTTTTTAAAGGTAAATAGGCTTCAATGCCCATTTTTGTCAATTGCTCCAAAACTTTTTTTTCGGCCCTGGATTTGGTATAAAGTGCATACCAGGATTTGTCCTGATTATTTTCCAAAACGTTCAATTTTTGTGCGAAATTAGTAAAAAAAGAACTAGGAATTAATGATATTTGATCCATACACTTATAATCAATGTGCAATTAAGAAATATTAAATGTTGATTAGTAATAAATTATACCCCTTAATGACAAGTGTTTTAAAACCAAAGCGAGGACTGTTTTATTTGTTGGTTTTGATTCATACTGGTGTGCTGGCTCAATTCAATGAAGGACGTTTGATTACAGAACACTTTTATACTGAAATACCCTTTGAATATGTGCATGATAAGATAGTAATTGAAGCTTCAATGAATGGCGTGAGTGGTCGATATCTTCTGGATACTGGTGCTATGTGTATTCTGTTTAAAGATAGTACATACCACAAACTTCCCGCCGGTTACAGAATGAATATCGGAGATGCAACGGGAAAAAAGCAAGAAGCTGAAGTTATTGTCATGCCATCTATAACTGTTGGAGAGTTAACTTACGAAGCTATTCCAACCCTCTATGTTGATATGTTCGAAGGACCTTTTAAGTGTTTAGGATATAAAGGTATAATTGGTAGTAACTTGTTGCGTTTTGGTGCATTTAAAATTGACTGGACAAAACAAAAGTTAATCATTGCAGATTCATTTCAGACTTTAAGAAGTGATAAGTTAGTTGAATCCAAGTTGTTGGTTAATAAGCAACAAAGCTCACCATTCATTAAAGTTAAGGTGAATGGTAAGCCCATTAAATGGGTACTGGTGGATACAGGAAGCGGTGATTCGTTTGTTCTGAATAATAATACAGCTCATTGGCTAAAGAAAAAGAAGGTACTTACTAAACCAATTTATCAATCCAGTGGTACAAATTCGCATGGAGCTTGGGGAGCGGGAGATTATGAATCAGAGATTTTTTCGCAATTAACCTTAAAGCTTGGGCATATAAATACTGAAAATGCGGTTATCGAAACAAGTGCAGGTCAGTCTAAAATTGGAATGAAAGTGCTTGAGCTGGGCGATTTTATTTTAGATTATCCGCAAAAACGCTTTTTCTTCCAGTTCAATGAACCGAGTCAGTTAAAACTGGATAGTTTCGGTATTGATTTTATCATGGACGATGATAAGTTTATTGTTAATGGTATCTGGCAAGGTAGCCCGGCCGCAGCTTCCGGAATTGAAAAAGGTGATATATTGGAAGATATTGAAGGGGCAGATATGAAAAACAAAAGTTCATGTGATGTTTTCCTGTCCCTAAAGGACGTTACACAGAATAAGAAAACCCTCACATTTCACTTTATTAAACCTCATGATCAATCAAGGAATACAGTTACTTTGTCACGTATTGAGTTTTAATGTCTTTCAAACAGTGCAACAGCACTAATATCAAATATTAAATCGTATATTTGCGCAAAATTTTAAAGGTATAACTATTGGTTAATATGATTGTGAGTTTTCTATTTGAATAAGAAAGTTCATTTAGAATTTTGTCAATTAATTAGCTAAGGATTAAAGGCAAATATTAATGCAGGAAAAAATCATTATTCTGGATTTTGGTTCTCAGTACACGCAGTTAATTGCCAGACGGGTACGAGAGATTAATGTGTATTGTGAAATTCATCCATTTAACAACTGTCCTGAATTGGACGATTCGGTTAAAGGTGTTATTCTAAGTGGAAGCCCTTACAGTGTGCGAGATGAGGAAGCACCTAAACCTGACTTGACTGCAATTAAAGGAAAAATGCCTTTACTGGGTGTGTGTTATGGAGCTCAGTACCTGTCACAATTTTATGGTGGCGAAGTACAACCTTCAAAAACTCGTGAATATGGCCGTGCTAACTTGGAGTACGTTGATAACACAAGTGAATTGTTGCAGGATGTAAGTCATCATTCGCAAGTATGGATGTCGCATGGTGATACCATTGTAAACCTGCCTGAAGGATATAAAATTGTTGCCAGTACCAAAGATGTAAAGGTTGCTGCATATAAAATAGAGAATGAGCAAACATTTGGTTTGCAATTTCACCCTGAAGTATATCACAGTACAGAAGGAACACAAATACTTAAGAACTTTGTAGTTGGAGTTTGCGGATGTTCTCAAGACTGGACGCCTGATTCTTTTGTAGAAACAACAGTTGCAGGTTTAAAAGAAAGACTGGGCAACGATAAGGTTGTTTTAGGATTATCAGGAGGCGTTGACAGTACAGTGGCTGGTGTGTTATTACACAAAGCAATTGGTAAAAATCTGACATGTATCTTCGTTGATAACGGTTTGTTACGCAAAAATGAGTTTGAAGCAGTTCTGGATTCATACAAACATATGGGACTCAACGTTATTGGCGTTGATGCTAAAAAAGAGTTCTTAAGTGAGTTGGATGGTGTTTCAGATCCTGAAACCAAACGTAAGATTATCGGTCGTGTTTTTATTGAAGTATTTGATGCAGAGGCGCACAAGATTCAGGATGTGAAATGGTTAGCGCAGGGTACTATTTATCCTGATGTGATTGAGTCAGTTTCAGTTAATGGACCTTCTGCAACTATTAAATCACACCATAATGTAGGTGGTTTACCTGAAGAAATGAACCTGAAGGTAGTTGAACCACTTAACCTACTGTTTAAAGATGAAGTACGCCGCGTAGGTCGTGCCATGGGTATTGATGAGAACTTGTTAGGTCGTCATCCTTTCCCGGGTCCAGGATTAGCAATTCGTATTTTAGGTGATATCACAGCTGAAAAAGTAACCTTGTTACAAGAAGTAGATCACATATTTATTCAAGGATTAAAAGATAATAACCTATATGATCAGGTTTGGCAGGCAGGAGCTATGTTATTACCGGTTCAATCGGTTGGTGTGATGGGTGATGAGCGAACTTACGAGAAAGTGGTAGCTCTGCGTGCGGTTACCTCTACAGATGGTATGACGGCTGATTGGGTTCATTTACCTTATGATTTCCTGGCAAAAGTGTCAAATGATATTATTAACAAGGTAAAAGGCGTTAACCGAGTTGTTTACGATATTAGCTCAAAGCCGCCGGCAACAATTGAATGGGAATAAGAATTCGAA
>NZ_CEXQWX010000087.1:14437-25367 GCF_982718395.1 Carboxylicivirga sp. | reverse complement strand
TAAAAATAGTTTTTTTTTAAAAAAATCTTAAGAAATCTATTTATTTTTTAAAAAGTCAGCCCTTAAAGCGTCGTCCCTAACAGGACCTTTACTAAATCGCCATATTCTTTTGACGAACTCTCTACCTGCTTGACTCCTTTGAGAAAAGCTTTTAATCGCGTCGGTTGTTCCACCTTCTTTTGGATAATATTTTCCACTGTTTCTGGAAACTTAGCCGGATGTGCTGTTGCAAGAAATATGCCATGTTCCTTGGGAGTAAGTAGGCTTTTTAGTGCATAATAACCAATGGCTCCATGTGGATCAAGAATGTAATTATTTGTATCATAGGTTGTTTTGATGGTAGAGAAAATACTTTCGTTTTCCACTGAAATTCCATCAATTACAGATTTGATATTCTCGAGTTGATGCCCGAATAAATCCTGTATGCGAATAAAATTACTGGGATCTCCCACATCCATCGCATTGGCTGGTGTTGCAATACTAGGTCCCGGTAGGTAATCTCCACTTTGAAGGTAATCTGGTACAATGGCATTAAGGTTGGTGGCAGCAATAAATCGCTGCACCGGTAATCCCATTTTATAAGCTATTAATCCTGCAGTTAAATTACCGAAATTACCACTGGGAACACATATAACAATATCCTTTTTACCTTCGCGAACTGCTTGTGCATAGGCATGAAAGTAATAAACCATCTGTGGTAAAAAGCGTGCCAGGTTAATGGAGTTGGCTGATGTCAGAGTGATTTTCTCTTTCAGGCCATCATCCATAAATGCTGTTTTAACCAAATGCTGGCAATCATCAAAAGTACCTTCTATTTCAATGGCTGTAATGTTTTTCCCAAGAGTGGTAAATTGTTTTTCCTGAACATCAGACACCAGTCCCTTTGGATATAATACAAATACATTTACCCCTTCTACACCAAGAAATCCGTTAGCTACAGCACTGCCTGTATCGCCTGAAGTTGCAACCAATACATTAATGTCACGTCCGTAATCTTTTGTAAAGCGGGCCATTACACGAGCCAGGAAACGAGCGCCAATATCTTTAAATGCTAAGGTGGGACCATGGAATAATTCCAAGGCAGAAATCTGGTCAGTTACCTTTACTAAAGGAATCGGAAAGTTGAACGCCTCCTCAGTCAGTGCTTTAAAATCGGCCTCATCTATTTCGGGACAAAAAAATTGCTTCAAGGTTTCAAAACCTATTTGTCCTAATGACATGTCAGGCAATTTATCCCAAAAACTTTTGGGCAAAACAGGTATGGATTCTGGCATAAACAAGCCTTTATCGGTAGCCAGTCCATTGATAACAGCGTTTTTTAAGTCGCTTTTCAGGTTTTTATTATTGGTACTATAATATTGCATTTTTTACTTTTTTCCGGATAAGAACAATTGCATAAACTCAGTCTGGTCAGTAAAGCCAAATGCACCTTTTTTAACAGAGGCTTCATCATATACTTGAACGGCATCGGCCTTAACACCTGGTCGATAAATCATAAAAGGTACATTGTCACGTGTGTGCGTTCGTTTTTCACAGGGCGTCGGATGATCCGGTAAGAAGGCAATACTAAGCTCCTTTTTATTAGACTCAAGATGCTCCAATACAGGCTTAACAACTTTTTGGTCGATGTCTTCCAGTGTTTGTATTTTTAATTCCACATCACCTTCATGTCCGGCTTCATCTGGCGCTTCAATATGTAAGAACACATATTCGTTATTGTCAAGAGCATCAATAGCTGCTTTTGCTTTACCTGAGTAATTGGTATTATATAAGCCTGTTGCTCCATCTACAAAAATAGATTGCAAACCTCCTAATTTACCCAAACCATGAATGAGATCAACAGCAGATATCACTACACCATTTTTCAAACCATACAGTTCCTCAAGTGTTGGCATATCAGGTTTAAATCCAGGTGACCAAGGCCAGATCATATTGGCTACAGCCTGTCCTTTTGATTTGCGATGAATATTAACCGGGTGATTACTCAGTAATTCATTTGATGCAAACATCAATTGGCGAAGTAATTTTACTGTATCATTGCTTTCCATAGGCTTAGGTAAGACCGTTTCAACATATTCGCCTGGCACGTCATGAGGAGGTGTGCACCTCACTCCTTCCTGTCCGCCTTTAATTACCATTACATGACGATAGCTAACACCTGTGTAAAACTGAACGCGATCATTACCCAAATATTCAGTCAAAGTATCAATCAGCTGACGGGCTTCCTCTGTGGAGATATGTCCGGCTGAATGATTCAAGAGTTTAGCTTCTTCCACACTCACCAGGTTGCAGCGAAAAACAAGATCAGATGGTTCTATATCAATGCCTAAGGCGGCAGCTTCAAGCACTCCCCGCCCCTGGTAATACTTCTCAGCATCATAACCCATAATGGTCATATTTGCAACCTCACTGCCAGGATGCAATGAGTCGGGTACTGTCTTTAAATATCCGCATTGAGATATTTCACACAGTTGGTCAATGTATGGAGTTTTTGCCACCATCATTGGTGTTTTTCCATTTAGTCGTTCAATGGGTTCATCAGCAAAACCGTCAGCCAGAATAACCAAGTATTTCATATTTTATATAGGATTAAAGGTTTACAACTTTGATAATATCAGCAAAAACGCCTGCTGCTGTTACGTCAGCTCCGGCCCCATAACCTTTTATTTCCATGGGGTGATCGTAATAATAATCCGAACGAAGTATTACCTTATTATTGCTGTCTGCCAGATTATAAAATGCATGCTCTTGATCTACTTCAATAAAACCAACCTGAGCTTTTCCTCCTTTGAGTGAGGCTGCATAGCGCAGAACCTTTCCGTTATTTTCAGCATTGCGACGTATTTCTTCAAATTTAGCATCGAAGCTTTTTAGTCGTTCTATAAATGTTTCAACAGATTCATCATTAAAGAAATCAGCGGGAATAAATGGTTCTATTTCAACATGTTGTTCCTCCAAAGCGTAATCACTTTCGCGCGCCAAAATCAATAGTTTACGTAAAACATCCGTTCCTTTTAAATCAATCCTCGGATCGGGCTCACTATAGCCTTTTTCTTTGGCTTCCAAAACCACTTTTGACAACGGTTTATCAGTGCTTACATTATTCACTATATAATTCAATGTTCCTGATAAAACAGCTTCCAATTGAAGGATTCGGTCTCCACTCTGCACCATACTGTTAATAGTATTGATAATTGGTAGCCCTGCTCCTACATTCGTTTCAAACAGATATTTAACACCTTTCTCTCTGGCTGTTTTCTTAAGTTTTTCATAACGACTAAAATCCGATGACCCGGCAATTTTATTCGCGGTAACCACTGAAATGTTATTTTCCAGAAGCTTTTGATATTGTTCGGCAACCAATTCACTGGCTGTACAGTCTACGAACACGCTATTCGAATGATTATTGGCGATAATTTGATCTACAAATTGATCAATACTGCCCGGACTTGCCTCCTGCAACAAATCAACTGCTGAATCCAGTTCCAATCCCCGGTCATTAAAAATCATTTGTCGCGAATTTGCCAAGCCAGCCAAACGGATACTTAGATGTTCTGTTTTCAGCAAGCGCTCCGATTGACGTTCAATCTTTTCCAACAGGTTTTTCCCGACAGTACCCACTCCAACCTGGTACAAGTGAATGGCTTGATACTGACTAAGAAAGAAAGCTTCATGAACAACATTAAGAGACTTTCGCAGATCCTTTTCGTGTATAACAAACGAAATATTAAGCTCAGATGCGCCTTGTGCAATAGCATATATGTTGATCCCATTTCGTCCTATAACATTGAAAAGTTTACCAGATACGCCTGTGGCGTGTTTCATCCCTTCTCCGACAATGGCTACTACAGCCATCTCCTTTTCAACCACAACACCATTTATCTCCTGACGGGCAATCTCCTTATCAAATTCTTTAATGATGGCTAAGCGTGCTATTTCTGCATCTGATGATGCGACTACCACACTGATACTATTTTCGCTTGATGCTTGCGAAATCAGCACAATATTAATGTCTTGCTTGGCCAAGGCACCAAACATTCGCATCGATATACCAGAGATACCAATCATTCCATTTCCCTGCAAAGTAAGAAGAGAAACATCGCGGATTGAGGATAGACCTTTCACATTCTGGCTGACGTCTTTTTGCTGATCAATCAGTGTACCTGGAGCTTCCGGGTTAAAAGTGTTTTTGATTTTAGTTGGAATCTGTTTTTGTAAAACCGGGATGATTGTTGGCGGATATATAACCTTTGCACCAAAGTGGGACAATTCCATCGCTTCAGCATAGCTCAGGTGATCGATACAATGAGCCCTTTTGATGATACGAGGATCGGCCGACATAAACCCATCAACATCAGTCCATATCTCCAATATTTCAGCATCTAAACCGGCTGCCAATAAAGCTGCTGAATAATCCGATCCGCCTCTGCCAAGCGTAGTGTTTTCGCCAGTTTCGTTAGAGGCTATAAATCCAGGAAATACGTTAATAGATCCCAGTGAAAACTTTAATTCTCCAATAGCCTGCATGGTCTCGTTATACTTAACATGGTGTCCGCGACCATTCATCTCTGTCTTAATAAACTCACGACTGTCAAAAAGTTGAGCTTGCCCGATTAATTCACTTAAAATAACAGACGATAAACGCTCTCCGCAACCAACAATAGTATCGTAACTCTTAACACTTAGTTCATTTGTGAGACTAACACCAGTTAAAACCTGCAAAAGTTCTTTCCATACAACTTCACATTTTTGTTTGACATTATCAGCCTCTGTAGCCAGAAACAAAGTATTAATAATTGCATCATGTATATCTTCAACTTCTTTAATGGTTTTCTGATATTCAAATTTATTAAGTGCTTGTTCAGAGGCCTCAATAAGTTTATCGGTAATACCACCGACTGCAGATACAATAACAACTGCAGGTGTATTCAATTGTTCTACAATCTGTTTAACTTTTAAGATGGCTTCTGCACTTCCCATGGAAGTACCACCAAACTTTAAAACTTTCATAAGCTTAATAATTTTCAAATGAAACAAATTAACCTTTATGAGGTTGATTATATTCCTATTTGTTTCGCTGATTAAATTAATCGGTTAAGAATAAACGCCAGCATTTACAGTTGCTTCAACTATAATCGACTGAAATAAATACAATAATGATTTGACCTGATGATATGAAAATACTATACCCCCACAGGGGTGGTGGTAGTTGAAATAGTAATATTTGAAGTAATATAAATCATCAAAATATCGGTCTCGAATGAGTTAATCCATTGCAAAAATAGGGATATATAATTTAAATCAAAATTATCGATCCCTATTTTTTAATAATTTGCAATTATTAAGCCTTAATAAAATATGATTTTTAACACACCTTAGCGAAATTTTTCAAGGTTATTAGGTTGAATGATGCCCTTATCTGTGATAAATGCAGTGATATAATTTACCGGTGTGACATCAAATGCCGGATTGAGTCCGTCAGAGCCCGGTGAGGCCATCCGCACCTTTCGAATGACATTGTCATGATCAGGTCCTTCATGATATAACAATTCATCATCACTTCGCTCTTCAATTGGAATCAGCGATCCGTCAGAAGTATTAAAATCAATGGTACTAAATGGCGCGGCAACGTAAAAAGGAATACCAAATTCCTTTGCCATAATTGCCTTCTCAAGGGTACCTATTTTATTAGCAACGTCACCATTAGCTGTTATGCGATCAGCGCCTGTGATAACCATATTGATTTCACCTTTGGCCATATAGAAAGCTGCGGCATTATCAGCAATGATTTTGTGTTCTATTCCGTTATGATACAGTTCATAAGCGGTTAATCTTGCTCCCTGTCCGCGTGGACGTGTTTCGTCCACATATACAAATGGTTGCTTACCTGATTTTTGAGCTGCATACACAGGCGATAAGGCAGATCCATAATCAACAAATGCCAGCCATCCTGCATTACAATGGGTTAGTATTTTTTGGTTCGTTTGAATTAAATCATTACCAAACTCACCAATACGCTGACATCCTTCGGCATCTTCATTTGCTATTTGCTGAGCTATTTGGATAGCCGATGTTTTCCCCTTAGTACCTGCTTCAAATACTTTTCTGCAGGCATAGAATAAATTAACGGCTGTTGGTCTGGTATTTTCAATGAACTTTCTGGCCTTACTTCTATCTTCCTGATCATTCAATTCAACAAAGGCCTGTGCCATTGCAAAACCTGCAGTGGCACCAATTGCGCCAGCACCTCTCACCGTCATATTTCGGATGGCTTCTGCAGTTTCCTTATAATTGTAAAAATGAACTATTTCAAACTCAAAAGGGAGCTTTATCTGATTAATCATTGATACAATGTTCTTTTGTTCATCGTACCAAACTGTTCTATAATGTTGTCCTTCAATTATCATTTTGTAATGTTTGTCTATAAATTTTATTATCAGGCACAATGCTCTAAAGCCAATTGCGCTTTACTTTAATCTGCAATTTTTGTAAATTAAATAACAAAATTACGCACCTCAAAAATATCCGGTATGAAAAGAATCGTCAAAACAACAGCTGGTAATATAATTACTGACTGTGCTCATCGAAACAAAGAAAAGGGTGATTATCTTTTAGTTCGTCCGATTGTCGTATCAAAGCATAAGCTTCTTACTGCATTTAAGTTCTTTATGATTATATGTTGTGTAATGCTTATTGCGTTGAGTTCATGCCAGATGAAGCCAAGAATCGGATTCCTGATGGATAGTCTGGAAATAGAACGATGGAATAAAGATAAGGCATTATTTGAGGAAAAGGTTAAGGAACTTGGTGGTATTCCCATAGTAGAAGTGGCCGAATCAGATCCTGCTAAGCAATTGGAACAAGCTCAAAAGTTAATTGATGAAGGCGTTGATGTACTGGTTGTTGTTCCGGTCGATCTGGAGCGTGCAGGAGAAATTGTAAAGCTGGCCCATCAACACTATATACCGGTTATCTCTTACGATCGTCTGATTAAAAATTGTAATCTGGATTATTATATATCTACCGATAATATTAATATAGGAGAACTACAGGCAGACTACCTCACGAAAATTGCTCCGAAAGGTAATTATGTACTCATCAGCGGACCAACCAGCGATTATAATGCATACTTGTTACATTTGGGTTGGATGAATGTACTTCAACCTCTGATTGATAAGGGGGATATTAATGTAGTTCTTGACGAATTCAGTAATTATTGGTTGCCAGATGAAGCCTATCGGATTTTAAGTCAGTACCTGAAGGACAAAAATGAAGTTGATGCCATCATATGTGGTAATGATGCCTTAGCATCCGGTGCCATTGCAGCACTTAAAGAACATCAAAAAGATGGTAAAGTATTATTGGCCGGACAGGATGCCGATATTCAGGCGGTTCGTAATATAGTTGCCGGGAATCAAACCATCACTATTTATAAGCCAATTGAATCGCTTGCATTTGCTGCTGCAAATGCCGCCATTAAAATATCTGATGGAGAAGCACCTTCCAATATGCATTTGACAGTCAATAACGGCAAAAGGCTTGTACCAGCTATTTTACTGCAAGCCAGCGTGGTGAATAGTCAAAATATAAAGATGACAGTTATCCAGGAAGGCTACATTGGTGAGCAAGAAATATTCAATTAATAAATTAGTAACTTATTAGGTGAAAGAAAGTCATTTATCTATTGGTAGATGACTTTTTTTAATCCAAATGCTGAACTTGTAGCCAAAATTTCAGCCGTAACAAAGGTTCGATGTAATGATAGATAATATGGACGACAGGAGTTGTAACATATCTATTGAAACGCTTCTTCCAACTGCTTTTTTCATCCTTTAATTGACCAGTCAGCTTCTTTATAGCAAAATTCAATTGTTGTATACCAGATGTTAACCTGCTCTTTTTGAATTGGTGCTGATCATTGTTTTCACTAAATGGATGATAAGCCGGATCAAAAAAGAAATGCATAAACCATTCAGCCAATACATCCAATAACCTGTAATATTCTTTTACCATTGCTTAATTCTTTTAAGTTTAGCGAACTATATTACTATTGATGACAGAGACCTTTAATAATACCTGTATTGCAAATATTAACTCATATTCAGTAATTTATAAATTTATTAAGTGATATTTTTGACTTAATAAATCACTTATGTACTTTTAATTACTTAATAAATAGCTTAACTTACTGCTTAATTTTTTAATTTTGCTTAATTAAGTAACTAATGAAAAGCCCGAATAAAATAGTATACCAACAGCATCCTGCTATCTTTCTACTTGAGCAGTGGCAGATGTTTTTGAATGGACTTGACCGGGTGATTACCTTTTATAATACTGATGATAAGCAATTAAGCTATGAGGCGATAGAATGGAATCGACAGTTTCATCAAACCCCTATGCCGATGACAGTTGGCGAGGAAATGATTCTTAAACTAAAGGAACTTTCAAAAGAAAAAACACCTTATCAATGGCTTCGACCAGATCATTTGCCATTTGTTCAGCAAACACAATTAAGTATAGCTCAACTGGATCTTTTTTCTGAATCACAATATCTGGTATTATTAATCAGGAGCTACGTTGAACAATCAACTATTTTGTCATATCTGTTTTTCAGGAATGACTGTAGTAATTTTGGAATTAGTGATGGACAAACACAATTAGAGACTAGTCATAAAGCAATTATTGGAAATATGGCTAATCAATTCGCAAATATCTGTCTAAGCAATTTTCAAACTTCGAAAAGCAATGAAATGACTTTCAGGCAACATACCCGGGACATTTTGGATGCCAGGCAGTTGGAGGTAAATCGCAATGAAGAAGATTTTTTAAACTGGAAAAGACAATGGTTAGATTCGTATTTAATTGATTTAAGCCGAAGAGACGGGGTTAATTATGTTATATCTGAGAAAGCACAAAACGAAATAATAAATGCAGATATTACTTATGAAGAAATTAAAGAAACAGTCGATAATTCGATTGATTACATTTGTAACTTAATATCATGTACACCTGGTGATGATTTATTAATTGAAGCTTCTTTTTTGGTAATGCCACAAAAGGTAAGATCAGAGAATGTCAAATCATCAACTACAGCTCAACCAATCAAACAACAAAATAAAACTATTCTATTGCTGGATCGACTGGAAGAAGCTGCCAATAGTTTATATAAGCAAGGATTACCTATAACCAGTGCTGATGTTGGTGCCTCTATGGATAAGCCAATTACTGCACCTGCGATTACAGATGCTCTGAGGAAAAATAAAGTGCGCATTTTTCGTTTATTTGAGCAGTATCCTAACCGTTGGACGACCATTCGCCAGTACTTTAAACCTATAATTAACTTAAGCGCCAAACAAAATCAGCACCTAAGAAACGTTAGTGGTTAAAATCGTTCCCTCTTATTCTATATTATGAGCGTATAGTTAGTAGGCTAAATGTGATAGATTACTATCCACATAAATGACGAGTTACATATGTAATTCACAAGTGTAATTAGTAATAATAAAGAAAAAGCTCGTCAATAAACGAGCTTATCCATGATATTATTTCATTATAGATTATACTTCCATGGCACCAATCAAGTCGCTTACTTTATCGAAACCATTCTCCTGGCAATAAGCTTCAAGACCATCTACGATTTTTTCCGTTACACATGGATCAATAAAATTAGCCGTTCCAACCTGAATAGCCGATGCTCCGGCAAGCATAAACTCAATAGCATCAGTTGTGTTCATGATGCCGCCCATTCCAACAATCGGTACATTAACAACCTGCGCCACCTGCCATACCATGCGTAATGCAACGGGTTTAACAGCTGGTCCGGATAAACCACCGGTAATGGTTGATAAAATAGGTTTACGTGTGTTAGCATCTATTGCCATGCCCAATAAAGTATTTATTAATGAGATAGAGTCAGCGCCGGCTCCTTCAACTGCAGCTCCAATCTCAGCTATATTAGTTACGTTAGGTGAAAGCTTTACCATCAGGTGCTTCTTATACACCTTTCTTACTGCTTCAACTACTGATACTGCAGACGGACAACTGGTTCCGAAGGCCATACCACCTTCTTTTACATTAGGGCACGAGATATTAAGCTCAATTCCAGGAATCTTATCCAGTTCATTAACAACCTCAGCCGTCTTAATGTAATCTTCAATGGTGGATCCCGATACATTGACCAGCATATTCGTCTCATAATCCTTTATTCGCGGGTAAATATGCTCGGCAAAATAGTGTACTCCTTTGTTTTGAAGTCCAACAGCATTTAGCATTCCCTGAGGCGTTTCAGCCATTCGTGGATAGGCATTGCCTTCACGATGTTCGAGGGTCGTTCCCTTCACCAACACGCCACCTAAGCAACTGATATCAAAGAAATCCATAAATTCCTCACCATAACCAAAGGTTCCCGAGGCCGTCATTACCGGATTTTTAAGTGATAATCCGTTTAAATCTATCTTTAAATCTACCATTTTAAATAAGTTGAATCGAAAACAGGACCATCTGTACAAGTGCACTTATGACCATCTATAGTATCAGCCACGCAGCATAAACAAGCGCCAAAACCACAGGCCATATGGTTCTCCAGTGATACTTCACATTTGATGTTATGATTTCTGGCATATTTTGCAATCACCTTCATCATAGCCTCTGGTCCACATGTATAAATCATATCAATTTCAGGCTCTTCAGTTCGCATTACTGGGTGGTGAATGACATAGCCCTTAGTACCTGATGAACCATCTTCAGTGGTTGTATATACCTCGCCTAAGGCTTTAAAAGCATCTAAAGCAATTAATCCGTCAGTGCTTCGTGCTCCAAGCAAAAAACGTGGTTTAATACCATTCTCCTTAAGGTGTCGTCCCATCAATAATAAAGGAGCAATACCACAGCCACCGCCTACTAACAAAACACGAGTTTTTTCAGGTAATGA
>NZ_CEXQWX010000087.1:0-14427 GCF_982718395.1 Carboxylicivirga sp. | reverse complement strand
AATTACCTAAGGGATAAACCATGTTACAAATGTCACCTGCTTTTAATCGTCCCATCAGGCGGGTTCCTTCACCAATTTCCTGAATCAAAAGTTTCATGGTATTGGTCTCCATATCAACATCGTGAATTGAAATTGGTCGTCTAAGGAAAGTATTAGGGCCATTATCAACCCTGACTTCTACAAATTGTCCCGGTAGCATTGCAGGTAATTGTCCAGGATGTTTAAGGGTCAGTACGACATACTCGTTGTTTAAGCGTTCATTATGAATGACCTTAAAATCGTCGATGTACTTCTTCATGTATCTTAATAACAATTAATTATTGTGCATCAGTCTTAAGTGATTTACATTTGTAAATACCTTAAAATTGGACAAAGATACCAAAAAAAGTGAGTTTTATAGAAGATATATTGGCTTTGTTATCGAGAGTTCACCTTGGTTGAGCTGGTAGCTCTTTACCAATCAGATATACATACCTTTTTTAAGCAACATTCAACTCTCAGGACGATATTCGACAAAGCTCTTATCCTTATAAAAAATGATAATTCGCTCTATCTGTTTAGACTCATCGGATGCAATTTGAGGAATCTGAGGTGGTTTAGGTTGTTCTTTTGTTTGATATTGAGTTGTTTTTTCCTCTTTCAGCTCTTTTGGAGGCATTTTAAAGCCTGTTTTGGGCTTAATACCAAGACTTAACTGTTCACTTTTATTAGTACCAATTTTACCTCCTATTAGCATTTGTCCTTGTCCCGTAATTAACCAGTCACCACTAATGTGAGGAAATTGAGTTAATAGTTTATTCAGAAAATCTACACTGGGTTTATTTCGTCCTGATAATATGTGAGATACGCCAGAACGCTGAACACCTATTTTATCAGCAAACTGGGATGGCGTTAATTGCTCATGTTGTATAATGGCTTCAATACGTTCTTTCATGTGTATATAATTTGCTTTTCAATTGTCACATGGAACTCCCAAATAAATTTAATCATCCTTTGCTGTGTCAAGCTGGATAATCAAATGTGCATGGTCGTTTCATAGGTTGATAATTGTAAATAATGTGACAAACATGTATTATACAAATGTAACGAGAGCACAATTAATAAAAGTACACATTTGTATAACTACTTATCGGTGACAAATGTAACTAAAGCAAAATTAACTTACAAATGTTTGCAAACAAGAAATACATAAACCTCTATAAATACCTTAAGATCTTCGGTTATCTTGTACACAAACTATTTTCACTGTAATCCCCAGTGATATGATACTTAAAGTAATTATATTAACCATCAATTAATGAACTAAATGCAGCGTCACTATATATGTGATACGACAATGATTTAGCTCCCTTTATCCCATTGGTCTCAATTATACAGTCTTTGTAAATAGCAGGTAATTAGTGATTTGTAAAATGTAAAACTATAGATATAGGTAATTTCTATAAAATACTGGTTATTAAAACAATAACCCATTTACAGGCGATGCATAATTGTGAAAATGCATAAATATACACAGGATTTGAGACAGTGTTTATGTATTACTCTACTTGAATCATATATATAGCTGATATATAGAGTTATAAAATATTATTTAAGGTGTGGTTACGTTCATGCATATCCAGACAGCAGCTTTCAAAATTGATTACATCTTTAATTATTAATTTGATATATCCAGAGATATTAAAATTACAAAAGTGTACAAACTGGTTTATAAAATGCAATTACAGATGTAAATAACAAATTATTCTCACTCCCCCTCTATCAGTTTACGGATGTAAATCGGTAAACAAGGCTTCAATTTCTAAATGAATGAAAGAAATTGAACTTCCTTCGATGATGAATGTAAAATCAGGAAATTCAACTTTTAATAATTCTTTATGACAAGATATTAAAAGCTTAAAGAAACAATTCTAAAGCTTTTAATTATTGTTCAGTTAAGACTGATCCCTTCAATCCTTCAATTTTCCGTTTCTTGGTCCTAAATTAAATAATGCGTTATTGAGGCCAGGGATTAAGATCTTATGGTTGATTTAGAACAGAAGATTTTCTAACGATGTTAATGAAAGCGAATCTTGTTTTATAATAGATAAAAAAAGGGATGACCATAACGATCACCCCTTAAAAATTGAGCAATAAAATATCTATTCAAATTCACTTTTTAATGCCTCAACCCATTTTTCGATACGTTCGGGGCTTAAGGCTGCTTGGTTTTCAATATCCAGCGCTAATCCGGCAAACTGGTCACCCCTTTGTGCAGCACTACTTTCAAAGTCATAGCCTTCAATGGATGTCAGGCCGACAATTTTACCACCTCTTTCCTCTAAAAAATCAGCCATCAGGCCAATGCCATCCACAAAATTCTCCGGATATCCCTTTTGATCTCCGCCACCAAAAATTGCGAAGTTCTTTCCTTTAAAATTTTCATCTTCAATGGAAGGCAAAAATTCATCCCAATAATTTGGCAGCTCGCCATCAAACCAGGTTGGAACCGCCAGAATATAATTAGTAAACTTCATAAAGTCTTCACCGGTCGCAATATCCACATCAACGGTTTCTGTATCTGCATCCAGAAGTTTTGCAATTTTCTTTACCTGTTGGGCTGTTTTAACCGATCGGAAACTATAGATTATACCTGTTTTCTTCATAATACAAATTCTTTAGTAAGCTAATAGTTCTTTGGCTGCATCCATTATGCGTTGATTATTTGGCAATACAGCTGCTTCAAGCGTACGGTTAAAACCAACTGGTGTAAAGGTAGATCCAACCCTTTTTACAGGAGCATCCAGATGCTCAAAAGCTTCATCTGTAATCTGAGCAGCGATTTCACCACCAAATCCGCCAAACACCTTATCCTCATGAACTACCAGGGCCTTTGATGTTTTCTTGATCGATTCGATAATAGCTTCGGTATCTAAAGGAACAATTGAACGTAAATCAATCACTTCAATCTCACCTAATCCTTCTTTCGCAAGTTGATCAGCAACTTCCACACACATATGCGTGGTATTACCATAGGTTAATATGGTTAAATCCTGACCATTACGACGGGTACGCGCCTTTCCAAAAGGTACTTCGAAATCTTCAGGAACCGGACTGGCAGCTTTAGGAGCATTATACAGCGCTTTCGGTTCCAGGAATACAGTCATTCCTTCTGAACGCATACTGGTTCTTAACAAACCTGCTGCATCATCGGCGTAAGATGGATAAACGATACGAACTCCAGGGAAAGTTGCCAGAGCTCCTTCAATCGTTTGTGAGTGGTATAAACCTCCGCCGATATATCCACCGGAAGCTAATCGTACTGTGATATTTGGAGAAAACTGACCCTTAGTCCGCCAGTATTCATGAGTGGTTTCCACAAACTGCTCCATGGCCGGCCAGAAATAGTCAGCAAACTCTGCTCCTTCAACCACTACGCGAATATCCTTGTTGTAGCGTACCATACCATTTGCCGTTCCCATTATGAAGTCCTCGGCAATTGGAGCATTAAACACACGTTTTTTACCAAACTCCTGCTGCATGCCTTTGGATACGTTGAAGATACCTCCCTTATCCTTATTGGCAATATCCTGCCCCCAGATGTAGGTATCCGGATTGTGACGAAACTCCGCTTTCAGAGTTTCATTTAAACCCTGAATCAACTTCTTTGGTTCACCATCTGAATTGTGAAGCCCTTCCGGGTATTTTGTTGATACATAAGGCTCAGGAATCACAAAGTCATGGATTGACTCAGGAGTTGGATGTGGAGCAGCCATACCTTTACGATGAGCAATTTTCACCTCCGCTGCCACGTCTTCTTCGATGGCTTTCAGATCTTCTTCAGTTGCCCGGTTATAGCGCAATAATAAACGACGGTACTTTGCCAATGGATCATACTCCTTCACATAAGCCAGCTCATTATCATCACGATATAAATCATGGCGGTCAGAGTTACTGTGCGAATGAATACGCACACAGTTGGCTTGTACAATAACAGGCATTTGGTTTTCTTCGGACCATTTGCTTGCTTCGAGCATGGCATTCATCGAATCAAACACATCCTTACCATTACAATAGATCACCCGCAGGTTTTTCAGACTCTCAAAGTTCTTAGCTACTTTACGATTGGCAGTCTGGTCTTGCTTGGGTACCGAAATTCCATAACCATTGTCCTGAAAAATAAAGACAACCGGTAATTGTTCTTTGGAAGCACCGTTTATAGCTTCATAGACATATCCTTCTGAAACAGAAGATTCTCCTTGTGAGCTATAAGCAACACCTTTAGCTTCGTATGTTTTAAGAGCACGGGCTAAACCAACTGCATGTAAAGTATGGTTACCTGTACATGATGACACATTGTGAATGTTCCACTCCGGCTTGGCAAAATGGTTAGACATATGGCGGCCACCACCCGCTACATCAGCATCTTTAGAAATACCATTGTAAATAATCTCCTCAGCTGTTAAACCCGCTGAAACATTGGTCACAAGGTCACGGTAATACGGGAATAGATGATCTTTCGAACGATCAAAAACTTGTCCGATAGCCAGTTGAATACCATCATGACCAGCAGCCGGAGCATGATACGACCAACCAATGGCCTGCTTCAGGTAGTTGGGCGCTTTTTCGTCAAGTGTACGTCCCAAAAACAGAATTCGGTACCATTTTAACAAGGTCTCCTTTTCTGTTTTTTTGATGGAATGTATCTTAGGAATATCACTCATATGAATTATTTTTTTGTGTGAAGTGAGAGTAACAGCAGTCATTAATCAACTCCCGTTACTTCGGGTTGTATCAATTATTAAATCTCTCGGTCAATATCAAAGGCTTCCAGGTAATCGCCAATACGACGCAGGAAGCTGCCACCCAATGCACCATCAACAATACGGTGATCGTATGATAAGGATAGGAACATTTTATGGCGAATACCAATCACATCACCTGTAGGTGTTTCAATAACAGCAGGTTTCTTCTCAATGGAGCCCGTTGCCAGAATAGCTACCTGCGGCTGATTGATAATTGGTGTTCCAATGACATTTTTGAATGAGCCAAAGTTTGTAATTGTAAATGTACCTCCCTGAATATCATCAGGAGATAGCTTATTAGCCCTGGCATCATTTGCTAAACGGTTAACATCTCCCGTTAATCCAACCAGGTTCTTTTGGTCAGCATGCTTAATTACAGGTACAATTAAATCCCCTGATGGTAATGAAACGGCCATTCCCACATTAACATCTTTACGAAGAATAATATTATCACCATCCACAGATGCATTGACTCCCGGAAAATCACGTAAAGCTTTAGCAACTGCTTCAGTAATAATTGGCATGTAGGTAATTTTCTCACCATATTTCTTCTGGAAGGCATCCTTCATTTTTGTGCGCCACAAAACCATATTGGTAACATCAGCTTCAACCACACTGGTAACATGCGGAGATACTTGCTTGGACATAACCATATGCTCGGCAATCAGTTTACGCATACGTCCCATTTCAACAATCTCGTCCTGAGCAGATACTGAAACATGAACTTTATGCTCTTTTGGTGCTTGAGTTGGTGACGTTTGAACGGCTGATTTTGCAGGCGCTACAGTTGTAGGCTGAGGTGCTTGTTGCCCTCTGTTGGCAATGTAGTTCTGCATATCGTTTTTAGTAACACGGCCATCTTTACCGCTTCCAGGAATCTTTTCCAGTTCATCTGCAGAAATGCCTTCTGTTTTGGCCATATTTCGAACAAGTGGAGAATAAAACCGATCCGAATCTGCATTAATTGATTGAACATCAGATGCAGCTACTGTTGTTGCTATTGGGGTTGTTTCCGGAGCCGACTCTTCTGTAGAAGAAGCTGCTTGATTTGGCTCTTCAGTATCTTCTGCACCTTCAAGAAGAATGACAGCAACAGGTAATCCCACTGCTACTACATCATCCACCTCGTATTTTATTTCTTTTACAGTACCGGCCACGGGTGAAGGAATCTCAGAATCTACTTTGTCTGTTGCTATTTCTAACAAAACATCGTCTTCCTGAACGGTATCTCCTTCAGAAACAAACCATTTAGTAATAGTTGCCTCTTCGACACTCTCGCCCATTTTCGGCATTAAAATTTCAAATGTTGACATATGCTTCTATTTATTATTCTTTCTATTGCGGTTCATATTTTGGTATTATTTATACCAAATCTAAATACTGTGATTAAAACAAACTTTTTTATCGAAATGTTTTGATGCTAAATTGCAATCTCGACATTACAAAATACACCTTCACTAACAAGGATTATTCGGATTTGTTTATCTTTTATTCCTGAAAGTCTGTTAATTTTATAGAACAGATCATAAACAACTTCATTACTCATCAGAATAAGAGTGTTTTAGCCACATGCATGATTGTTGTCATTAGGATAGAAATGAGGATATCTATCATGTTTAGGAACTTGGTGAATTATAGACTTTTTGCTTTATTTGGGCGAATATTTTGAAGTATACAATTCAACAGAAAACAACTCAATTTATGCAAAAAAAGTATCTGATGTTGGTATGCGCTGTCGGCCTGACTATGGGTGCCTGCCAAACACAAACAGCTAAAAAGGAACTTATTAAGCCTGTCTTCTCGGCTGAAGATATGGATTTGACAGCCAATCCGGGTGAGAACTTTTACCAGTATGCCAATGGTGGCTGGATGAAGCAGCACCCACTCCCCGATGATAAAAGCCGCTTTGGCAGTTTCGATTTGTTAGCCGAAGAAAGTAAAGAAAAAGTAAAAGTGATTATTGAAAAGGCAGCTGCAGAAAAGGGTGCAGAAGGAAGCCTGTCTCAAAAAATTGGTGACTTTTACAATTCAGGAATGAACATTGACCTTATCAATCAAGCTGGCTATCAGCCCATCTTACCTTTATTGAATCAGGTTAATAGCATTGATTCTAAGGAAGGGGTTGTTGACTTTATCAGCGAGTTACAGAAACAACAATTTACGCCTTTGTTTTACTTCTATGCATCAGCTGATCAGAAAAATAGTGAAATGAACATTGCCGGTATTTACCAGGCAGGTTTGGGAATGCCAGATCGAGATTACTACCTGACAGAAGATGAAACATCTGTGAAACTGCGCGAAGCTTATACTTTATATCTTACCAAGTTGTTTGCTTTAAGCGGACAGGCTGAAGATGATGCTGAAATAAGAGCAAATGATGTGATGGCTTTTGAAACCAAGCTGGCTAAAGCATCGAATACGCGACTTCAAAACCGGGATCCTCACGCTACTTATAATAAAATGGATGTTGAAGGTTTAAATGAATTGGCACCGCAGTTTCCATGGAACCAATACTTAGCGGGTATCGACATGCCTTCGCCAGGTGAAATAAATGTCAATCAGCCTCAGTTTATTAAGACTGTTGCCGAAATGTACGGAGACGAAGAACTTGAAACATGGAAGAATTTCCTTTCATCGGTGGTATTAAGAAATACAGCTACATATCTTAGTGAGGACTTTGTGAATGCCAATTTTGCATTTTATGGTGAGGCTCTTTCAGGAAAAAAAGCGATGGAACCAAGATGGAAGCGAGTGCTGGACCGTACAAGTGATGCCTTAGGCGAAGCGGTTGGTCAGCTATTTGTTGCTGAGTTCTTCCCTCCTGCTGCCAAACAACGCATGGATAACCTGGTTGAGAATCTACGCATTGCATTCGGACAACGCATTGACCAGTTGGAGTGGATGAGTGATGAAACCAAGAAAGCCGCCCACGAAAAGCTGGCAGCTATCCGTGTGAAGATTGGTTACCCAAGCAAATGGCGCGATTATTCGACCCTTGAAATCACAGCTGACTCATACCTGAATAATATATTGGCCAGTAACCGTTTTGATTTTGCACATGACATGGCAAAAGTAGGCAAGCCGGTTGATAAAGAAGAGTGGCACATGTTCCCGCAAACCGTAAATGCTTATTACAGCCCTGTTGGTAACGAAATAGTATTCCCTGCTGCCATTCTGCAGCCTCCTTTCTTTTACCTGGATGGCGATGACGCAGTGAACTATGGCGCTATCGGTGTGGTGATTGGTCACGAAATGACACATGGATTTGACGATCAGGGGCGTTTATATGGAAAAGATGGTAATCTTGAGACTTGGTGGACAGAGGATGATTCTGAACGTTTTAATAAACGAACTAAAATATTAGTGGATCAATTTAACCAGATTGAAGTATTGCCTGGCACTTTTGCTGATGGTGAGTTGTCGTTGGGTGAAAACATTGCCGACCTTGGTGGATTGGCTATTTCATACCAGGCTTATCAGAATGCGATAAAAGACAAAACAAAAATTGCCGATATCGATGGATTTACTGATGAGCAGCGTTTCTTTTTGGGTTACTCACGTGTTTGGGCACAAAACATACGTGATAAAGAAATATTACGACGTACAAA
The DNA here is from genome assembly GCF_982718395.1 of Carboxylicivirga sp. Classification (NCBI taxonomy): domain Bacteria; kingdom Pseudomonadati; phylum Bacteroidota; class Bacteroidia; order Marinilabiliales; family Marinilabiliaceae; genus Carboxylicivirga; species Carboxylicivirga sp. Next base: position 6,035 of record NZ_CEXQWX010000087.1, on the reverse strand, counting down.
GACAGATGTTCACTCCTTAGGTATTAACCGTGTAAACGGACCACTACCGAATATACAGGAGTTTTACGAAGCATTTAATTTAGACAATACAGCTGCTTTGTTTATTTCTCCTGAGAACAGGGCTACTATCTGGTAAAAGCATATTTAGAAGAAAAGTAAAGATCGTATCTTTTAATTAAGGTGCGATCTTTTTTATCTGCCCATTTTATTTGGTATTATTGATATGACTGCAGTTAGAGTTTATAATCAAACCCTTACACCTCTCTCCTTTCCAAACCCTTGTCAGTATTGAATTTTCTCTGCTTTTTTAAACTTTTTTATTTGCGTATTAGATCAAAATACTCTTTCTTTGCACCGCATTTGAGAACAATGGTTCACAAACAAAGCAAATAATGGTCTTGTAGCTTAATTGGATAGAGCACCTGGTTACGGCCCAGGAGGTTAGGGGTTCGAGTCCCTTCAAGATCACAAAAGCACTTAATCAATTGATTAAGTGCTTTTTTAGTATTAAATACGCATTAACTCTCAAAAAAATAGAAAGGCTGTAGAGGCCCATAACCTGTTTGGTTGTCATGATAGCCGGGATGCGTTGCCATTCGAAGCAAATGATTTCTTAAATCTTCGTTGTTGTCAAGAGGTGTTTCATTGTGGTGAGCCTGATTATGTTTTGATTTGATCAAGGCAGCTAAGCCTGCAATAAATGGAGTTGCCATTGATGTGCCGCTTAATTCGGCATATCTACCTTTTTTGTATGTTGACCAAATGTTACTACCGGGGCCCATAAAATCTATTTCTCCACCCCTGGAGCTAAAACCGGAAGGCAATCCATTAATATCATGGGATGCAACGGTGATAACTCCACCATAACGGCCAGGATAGCCAATGCTGTTTCGGAACAATGAACCATCGTTCCCCGCTGCACAAATAACGCAAACACCATGGTATAAAGCATATTGTATAGCCTTATACAATTCATGATTAGAGAATTCGCCTCCCAGGGATAAAGAGATAATATGTGCTCCATTTTCTGTAGCCCAATAAATTCCGTCGGTTATCCACGAGTAGGAACCGCTGCCATTGTTGGCTAATACCTTACCTATCAGTAATTCTGACTTTGGTGCAACGCCTACAAAACCTACGCCATTTAAACGGGCACCAATGATGCCGGCACAATGTGTTCCATGACCGTTTTCATCTTCAATACCATCACCAGTAAAATCATGGGTATCTCTAATTGCAGTCTTTAAATCAGGATGATCCCGATCTACTCCCGTATCAAGAACAGCTATTCTTATTCCTTCTCCCATGGTTAAACGCCATACATCAGGAATACCAAGTATGGCTCCGGCCCAGTTAATTCGTTCAGGAATCTGTTTGGCCAATTCCCCTAACTCATCCACATTTTTAAGCGTTCTGCCAACCTTTATTTTGGGCATCACATAATCGGGTTTTACTTCTACTTTCGACCTTTTAATTGTTCGCGTTTCCATAATGCTACTTTTAAGTTGATTGTTGTATGATCATCAAGTACTTCAGGACAATTGTAAACCTCACGTCTACTCCATTATCATGAAATACAGAGAATAATCGGACCTTCTGTAATAGAAACAGATGTCAGGAACCATTATATATCACCGATTAGTAGCAGATAGTATGGACAAGCATTGAAAGAAAGTATTTTCGCCAGCAACTAGTTGCCCATATAAGATCGCTAGCAAAATTATTACAGATTGGTGTCGCTGTCAAGTACATAAAATGGAAATTACCCAAATGGATTTGGAATGGTACTTATTAAGCAAAGACCTAAAAAAATTATAGTTCGAGTGCGATCTAATATACTTGAAGGCTGATCGGTTGATCCTATTTAGTTGATAGAGCACCTAGTTACGGCCCAGGAGGTTATGGGTTCGAGTCCCTTCAAGATCACATTAAAGCCTGTAAGAATTAATTCTTACAGGCTTTTGTATTTTTAGGGTGTCAATAATAGTGTTAAATATTAGTCATTTTCAAATGACTATCATCCCAATCCAACAAAGAATTTTCCACCATTGATTGAATTAAAACTTAGAGCATTTCCTCCAACATTCAATTGAGTCTGATCTCCTTCAATGTTAAATCCTAGAGGCTTTAAGTCTAGTTTCGTAATAATTAAAGCACCTTCTTCATCAACATACGAATCAAGTATGACTGTATTTGCTAATTGAACAAACAATTTATTGTCATGTGCAAACACTTGAAGTGGTAAATAATTTGACCTATTTGCTGTTACTGCTTCGTTCCATATCCCATTATTAAGAACATTAATCCAACAAATGGGTTTATCATCCCCTTGACCTATTAACAATGGTGGATTATCGTTTATCCCAAAAAAGTATCTAACATTTTCAAGGTTATTACTACATAGATTAACCTTATTAAAGGGTATATAGTTTGAGGGTATATTTATATTATCCATTACTTCTAAATTTCAATTTAAGTTTATCATCAATATCATCAACTAATGCTTGCCTATCTACCTTTGTTATTTTAAATCGTTGATTAAACCTTGTCTTGTAAATAAGTAAACCAACTGCCCAAAGGGCCAATAAACAAATAGTAACAACAAACTCTGAAATATCTAGTTTTTTAATTTTTTCAGTACTATTGTGCTCTATTAATAGTTTAACAAGTACATTTATAAATCCTATAATCCAAGCTCCTAAAATCACAGTTATTAAACTGTATAACCAATCAACGTTTCTTAGTATTAACCATTCATCAGGTCTCAATATATGGTGTTCAACAGGCAGTTTGATTGAAGCCTTTGATAATACTTCACTAGTATCAAGTTCGTTTATTCCAAAAGCAGTTTCTTCACCTTTAAGATTCTTCTTAATATGCGTAATAGGTTCGGGCATAGTTAATTATTATATATGTATTAAAATAAATCCCTTTACAACAATACAAGACTGCCTCAAAGAATTTTAAGGTTAAAAGTATAACATATCCTTTAATTCACAAATCTTCTTTGCTATTACAACATTATTGCGTGATACTCTTCAAATTCCACGCTTTTTATAAACTCAATTGTATCAATAGCTAAATTAGTAGATGATAGATCTATCTTTTTTTAAGGTTTTGTATGTAATTGTATTTAGCACCTTTTTCCCCAGTCACAATACCTTCCTGCTACAACAGGTCACCTTGTGACCCAACCCGATGATGAGCTGCTACAGTAGAACTGTATTATTACTTTTCATGATGGATTCTGGCTACGCTACAGGTCCTTCGGGCCGTTCTGCATCGATGCCTGCGGCTGTACAAGTGGTTTGTGCTGTGTCAGATCAAGTCTGACAGCTGTACAGGTAGGTGATGCCTGGCCCGAAGGCCACAGGCTGCTGCAGGTGGGTGTTTGTCCGTACCCGAACTAGTTGTACTGTAGCGGGAGTTGGTCGTGAAAAGTCAGAAGCACTTGTAGTGCAGCAGTAGGCCGTCAGGAACTGACAAAGTAACTTGTACTGCAGCTAATGTCGATCGTGTCGCGACCAATGGAGGTCTTTTACAGGATTTAATTGCTGTTGTATACTGTTGGTTAAGCCTTTATGCCAATAGACAGTAGGTAATATTATTGTTCTTTATCATATGTAGTTCAATTGAATTTATTACACATCATAAAAATACCTCTGATCCCTTATACACAAAGGAAAGACCACATATACTGACCAGTATGGAATAATATAAATATCAAAATAAATTAGTTAAATATTTGCTTTGACAAAATCTATTATTACTTTTAATAACATATTAACAATTTAAACCATTACAGAATGGCAAAAATCAAACTCCCTACAAATGACAATGCACGTTTGCAGTTTCTTAAAAAGTGCATCAGTGCCGCAACTAATGACGAAGAAGTTAATGCTAATCCCTCGCTGTTTCCAGATGAATTGCTGGACAAGGGTAAAACCATCACCCCGATCTTCTCCGAAAAGTTAGGTAAGATCAACAGTATACTCAGTCAGCGATCAATTGAAATAGATCAAAAACAGGAAGCTTTGGATGATTTAAACACCTGGCTTCGTGATTTCTGGGAAGTATTACGCCGCCGAACCATGCGTTTGGATCACCCGCCACAGGTGCTAACCCACTATCAGCTGCCATTAAATGGCCTCACCCCTAAGCTTTCAAGAGAAAAAGATATGCTGGAAATTACCCAGCGAGTGATTGATGGCGAAGCAACCGCAGTGGAGCAAGGCTATCCGGCCATGCTGAACCCAACGGCTGCCGAACTACAAACGGTATTGGACAAGGCCTGGAAAGAGGTGAACGATGTACCCCTGGCCGATGAAGCTTATGACAAGGCACAAGAAGACATTGCTGATTTGCGCAGTGAAGTGGATGAACTGATTCGTGATATCTATGATTACCTGAGTTTTAACCTGCGTAAGAAAGAAGGTGCGAGCCGACGCCGGATCATGCAAAATTACGGATTCACATTCCGCTATTTAAAGGGTGAGCCCATCGACGAAGAAGAAATCAGTATGAATTAGTTTTCCATATTTATAGTTTAGTGATAAAGAGTGCCTCGGTTTAAATATAGACCGGGGCTTTTTTAGAAATATACATTAATCAATGTGTTACCACATGAGTAGCTATGATAAAAATACTTTACACACTCTATAAAATCACCCATTTCATAAGGGTCTCCAGACTATTACCATAGATTGTTCTTTTGCTTTGGCATTCTGCGCTTGATATCATCAAAAGGATTCGTAGAGATCACAAGAAAGGGGCTGTCCACTTTGCTTTTCGGACAGCCCCTTTGGTATTTTATAGCAATTGCGTAATACGCTTAGTTATTATACCGCTCGTTTAGTTTTTTAACAATGGCCCAGTGCTTTTCGTTTAGTGAACCAATCTGAAAGAAAGTGACACCACGAGCTCCATTTTCGTAGGCAGCAATGATAGCTTGTTCAAACTCATCATAGTTTTCGCCATAATGTCCAACCAGGATACCTGTAAACAGGTGTTGACCATCTTTCATTTCTTTAACGCCTTCGTTGGTTGAAAATCCAACCCAACCTACATTACCATCGTGGTCTTCTTTATATACCATCGGAAAGAAATAATCCAGGTTCCAGCGTCCCCAGTCCTGACGCACATATTCACGAGCCAGTTGAGGGAACGGGAATACAGCTGCCGATGCTGCTGTTCCTTCCTCATGGCAAATGTCAATACACTCTTCAACCAATGAAGTGATGGCATTCATACGAAACTGCTGCCACGCTGCATTTTCCACCTTATCTTCCATATCCATCGGATCTATGCCGAAAATCTCTTTGTATTGTTTACGAGCATTAGGGTGATAACCAAAATCATAATCGGGCAACAGACGATCTTGCTTTAATTTACCTCCTTTATATGGATATTTCTTTTGCAGGTTGTTTCCTAAAACAACATCGACATAGCGGATGTAATCGAAATGAACAGATGCCAATCCTTCAATTTTTGCTTTTTCCCTAACACCTTTTTTGATGTACTCCCTTGCTCCTTCTGAGAAAGGACTCAGGAAGTTGTAATAACCAACGTAAGGATTAAAATCGCGACAGTTTTGGCCAAGAGCATTCACAGAATACCATTCCAGGTGCTCGCGGCATTCTTTATTACCACCTACATTCATCATCCAGTGCCAGGCATGTATCCGTATATTATACTCAGAGCCTAAACGAATCAGCTCTTCCAGTCGCTCATTTCCAGCTCCGGGCAGCAAGTCAGTAACACCTGCATCAGCCCATTTTTTCAGGGTTGCCAACTGTTCGGCTTCACTCCCCTTTGGTGCTCCCCAACCAGAGAAATAAAACTTTTTTTCGCTGTAAACTTTAGAGAATTTGCTTTTCTTCGGCTCTTTGGCCCATGTGGGTGCAAGAAGTGCCAAAGCCATTATCAATGTTAAAACACGTACCATAATATAAAAGTGATTTATTAGAAACTGTTTAAGTTTTATCCTTCGGTTTATTTTAGTGAATTAATTCCTCATACTACTGCAAAAATTCTTT
>NZ_CEXQWX010000086.1:0-26059 GCF_982718395.1 Carboxylicivirga sp. | reverse complement strand
ATGCCAAATCCAATACGGTTTCAGGCGACGCAGAATTATCAAATATTGATGGTAATTTTAAAGGAAACTCCGTATCTGGTGATTTTAGAATTACAAATTTGAAGGGTAACCGTGAAATCAGTACGCTTTCTGGAAGTGTTAGGTAAGCAATTAAATCATTAAAAGAAAAAGGCATCATATTAATGGAGATATGATGCCTTTTTCTTTGTAATATTTCAGTTTAAAACTTTAGGAAAAAATGCATTAGTTACATCCACCCCTATCAAGAAAGATTATATCTTTAATTCTTTTACGTCAGGCTCAACAGGCATTGACAATATTTTAAACCGCCAACGGTATTTAAATGCCAGGGTACCTATAAATACTGCACTCGCTATTATTAGTACTACAAATTCTTTCCAGGGACTTATCTCGTATACCTTTAATAAGGCATCTGTCTGAAATGCTGTACCATCTGCTGTTACAAAAATACTAATAAAGGCATTATTGGCCGCATGTGCTCCCATAGCCAGTTCAATACCATCATCTAATATGGATATAAAAGCATATACCGCTGCAATCATAAAATATTGTGGCATCATATTCCAGAAACCAAACTTTTCAATCTCTGGATTCAAACCGTGCATCAGGGCAAAAAAGATAGAAGGAATAATGATAACCGCTATTCTGTTTTTTGTTATTCGCCCAACGCCCTGTGCAAGATAACCCCTAAACAATATCTCTTCGTAAAATGCCTGAAACGGAATCAATAGCAACGAAACAATTGCTAAGGGTATCAAAGCATTCAGGTTTAACCTCAACTCGTAATTATCAATGTTCATAAAATAATCGACTGTTGTATAAAAAGCCATAATGATTCCCCAAATCAAAAAGCCCGTTATCACACGTCGCCATCGAATTTTGTTGGTACCATTAATAACCGTTTGAAAAAGCCGTTGATGAAATGGCTTAAACAATAGAATAAACAACACCAGGCCAACAATAAATGAGAAAATCATCAATGCCAGTCCCAGAGTGGAATTCATACCAATTGCTGTAAAATTCAAGCCTTCGAGTGCATTCATTGTGCCACCATTTTTAACACTGTAAATTATCATGGCAACGCCCAAAGGAATCGCGCCAATGATGTTAGCTCCAACAAGTGATATAATAATTAATAGAACGTATTTCCACCATTCATTCTGTCCTAAGTAAGCGCTTTCTAAATGTCTCATATGCATGTGTAAGTTTATGGTCACTAAAATAGTGTTTTAAGTTCTCATTCTTTAATATTACAACTTTAAATACTCTGATGGTAGCATCAAGAAACTCAAATTAGTTTTACCATTACTTTATCCTAATATTCTCAATAAGTGCTTTCTTTATACTTACCTTATTGGTTATCTATTTTTAATATACTACATTGCTTTCCGTTATGAAGGTGTCAGCCAAATTTGATATTAGAAAAATAAAATCCGGAGATCGAAACGAATTCTCGAGGTTGTATCGTGAATATTATGACATGCTTTTTAGTATTGCTAAGCAATATTTAATGAACCCGGATGATGCCCATGGAACCGTTCAGGATGCTTTCATAAAATTATGGGAATCAAAGAAGAACTTGATTGAAAACTCAAATTTGAAAAACTACTTATATACAATAGTAAAGAACAGAAGTCTTAATATACTCCGCGAAAGGCACATCCAAATATATTTATCGGACGAGGAATACGATCTGGAGTCAGAATTTAATTATGAAGCATTAAGTGTTTTAGCAGATACGGCTGAAGACTTTGAAAAGCTTAAAACAGAAGTTGACCAGGCAATTGAAGAGTTACCCGATGATTTAAAGGTAGTTTTTAAACTAAATCGTTATGATGGCATGCGTTATAAAGATATTGCCGAACAGTTCAATTTATCACAAAAAGCTATTGAGGCACGCATGTCAAAAGCTCTAAAGCTTATACGTTTTAAAGTCAAATCTTATTACGAACATATCAGACTCACATAAAATACTGATATTCTGAATTTAACACACCTCCCCTTCAATTAAATTCAAAAAAAATCATTTTTCTGTTAGGGTAAGACACTTCTTTGTGTTAAGTAAATAGAAAGCCATTCATTTGATAGAATAGCTACTGTTTATTGAAACAACAAAAAATGAAGAATTCTATTATAATATCCATCCTTAAAGGAGAGGCAAGCCCGGAACAAAAAAAGCAGTTCTTTGAAGCTTGTAAAACAGATCAAAGTCTGAAGGATGAATATATACGTTTAAAGAATTTATGGGTTTTGTCTCAGGACGATAAGCATCATTTCCAGGAGAAAAAAGTGGACGAATTTTGGAGTCAGGTTGATACAAAACAGCGTAAAAAACTTCGCCAGGTTTGGTTAGTAGCAGGACGATATGCTGCTATCTTAATTGTTGCTCTGGCTCTATTTCAATTAGTGTATACATTCTATCAGCAGGATGATATTGTAACTGTTCAAAGTTTTGAATGCCCGCCCGGAAGTATCAATAATGTCCGCTTAAATGACGGCTCAACCATCAAGCTTAATTCTGACACGAGAATGGAGTTAAAGCAATTTAAAAACGGTGATGTTATAGCAAATCTACAAGGGGAAGCTTATTTCAATATCATACACAATGAAAAGAGAACTTTTATTGTTGAATCGGATGGTTACCAGGTAAGGGATCTGGGTACAATTTTCAATATCAAAGCACGCCCTTCATCAGATAAAATTATTACCACTTTAATTAATGGTATAATCGATTTAGTAAACAGAGATGGTGAAGTAATGAAGGTGATGGCACCTGACGAACAATGCATCGTTTATAAGGACAACGGAAAAATTGCTTCTTCCCAGATATCAGATAAAAGAGATATTGCATGGATCGATGGTAAACTTGTCTTTATTGAAGCAGATATACAAGAAGTAGTCGAAAAACTGCAAAATCGATTTGGAACAAATATTCAATTAATACCAACTGAGACTTGGACAGATTTCCAACTGACAGCTACGTTTAACAATGAGTCACTAATCGAAATTCTGGATATTATGAGTTATTTGAATGAAGTGAGATATCAAATTGATAATAGTCAAGACGAAAACAATCAAGTATATATAAAACTGATTAAAAACTAATTGCCTATGTAAATATTCTAAAGAAAATGGGAGATGTTGGAGCATCCCCCATTAAAAAATTAACCAATGACCTTTGGAGAGGTCAAAGTATTAATGAATTAGTCTAACAAAATTATGAAAAAAAAGTCAAACCCAGGCTCAACCAATTCTATTTGGTTGGGTAAAAAGTGCAATCGTATAATGAAGCTTTCTACATTACTGTTATTTGTTGTAGCTTTTACAGGATTTGCCAATGAAGCCATGTCACAAAAAGAACAAATAAAAGTGGCTGGCAAAAACATAACGGTAAAGAATGTAATTGAGGAAATAGAACAACAATCCAGTTACCATTTTGTGTATAACCCCAAAGCAGTAAAGACCTCTCGGGTTGTTTCCATGGAGTTAACCGAAGGTAAGATTATGGATATTTTAGATCAACTATTCTCCGAGTCTGATGTGATTTATCGAATGGTTGGAGATAATATAATTTTAACCGTAAAAAACGATAAGGTTTACACTGCCGGGATGCAGCAGAGCCTTAACGTAACAGGAAAAGTGATGGATGCACAAGGAGATCCTCTTCCCGGTGTTAATGTATACGATAAAGCAGATCCTACTAATGGAGTGATTACTGGAATTAACGGAAACTATACAATTAAATTAACCGATGAAGAGGCTGTATTGGTCTACTCATTTATTGGTTATACTACCCAGGAAGTCATTGTAGCAGGCAGAACTAGTATTGATGTAACGTTAGTGGAAGAATCAACCGGTTTGAGTGAAGTAGTTGTGACCAGTGCTCTTGGATTTAAAAGACAAAAACGCTCTCTGGGATATTCTACTCAAAAGATCAAAGGTGCTGAGATTACAAGGCTTCAGGCACCCTCTTTAGTAACGGGTTTAGCGGGTAAAGCGGCTGGTGTTAACGTCACTATACCAAATGGTGTTGAAGGTGGTTCACAACGTATCGTTATTCGTGGTAATAGCAGTATTAAAGGTGACAACCAACCATTATTTATCATTGATGGTATTCCTGTAGAAAACACCGCATTGGTGAATGATATTGGCGCCGGTGGTGGTGTCGATTGGGGTTCAAACCTTAATAACATTAACCCTTACGACATTGAGGAATATAATGTACTGAAAGGTCCAACAGCTGCTGCATTATACGGTGCACGTGGAGCAAATGGAGTTGTTATTATCAATACCAAGAAAGGACGTGTGGTTGAAAAAGGGATTGGTATCGAATATTCTCTGAATCACAGATGGAACAAGGTATATAAGTATCAGGAATTCCAAAACGAGTATGGTTTCGGAGGACCTCCGGGAGCTTTATGGGAGATTCCTAAACTGTATAAAAATGATGACGGAGAATATTATTATCCTATTCCATGGGGCGGTGATCGTCCGGTTTACGGAAGTATTCCCGGCGGATACAATTCATGGGATCTATTTTCATGGTATGGTAGTGCGGCTTCCTGGGGTGCCAGAATGGAAGGTCAGGATGTTAGATGGTGGGACGGTGAAATGAGAAAATATAGCCCTCAACCAGATAACCAAAAAGCCTTTTTTAAAGATGGTCATACAACCACCCACAATGTTGCATTTTCCGGTGGCGGAGAAATGGGCAATGTAAGATTCTCATTAACACGTACGAATAACGATGCTGTAGTATACAACAGTAATTTCGAACAAACAACGGCAAATTTAGGAAGTAGCATTAACCTTTCGAAACGATTGAAAGCAAAAATATCGGCTACTTATACTAATTATTTCCGTAAGAATGCACCAGACTTGGGTACAGGTGGTTCGGGTTATACTAAAGGGCCTGTTTATAGTTATCCCCGGAGTTGGCAGCCTGACATTGTTAAGTACGGTTATAAAAACGAAGATGGCTCACGAAATGAATTAGTTGGCTATCCGTACAGCAGTATTGATAAGTATATATGGTGGAAGACTTATGAGAACAATTCAGAGTTAGACCGTAAACAATTGATGGGTTCAACCGAGTTAATTTTTAATGCAACCAATTGGCTGGACTTTCTAGGACGAGTAGGTATTGACTACAGTACCAATGAACTGGAAACAAAAAATAATCCAATCGATCAGATCGGGATTAAGGACGGTTATTATGAGCATCAATTAACTAAGTACTATGTAGAGAACTTTGATGCCATTGCAACAGCTCATAAAGATAATATCATCGAGGGTGTAAATGCCAGCTTGTCATTAGGTGCTACTTCCTGGTATAAGAGGGATTATGGAATGACCGGAAAAAGCTTGGGTGAATTCAAAGATCCTTACCTGTTTACCTTCCAAAATTACAATGGAAATATCAATACCGGACGCTTACCTAAAGAGGCGAAGTTTGAGAAAAGGATCAATTCAGTTTACGCCTTCCTTAACTTATCCTACAGAAACTTTATTTTTTTGGATATAACCGGACGTAACGATTGGTCGTCTACCCTACCCGAAGAGCATAACTCCTACTTTTATCCATCAGTGTCATCCAGTTTTGTATTTACCGAAGTTGTGAATTTACCTGATTGGATCAATTACGGTAAAATCAGACTTGCCTATGCTAAAGCTGCAACAGATGCAGAACCGTATAAGGTAAATCCTATCTATAAAACAGGTAGCTGGGCCGGTAAGCCAACCTCTTCAATGCCTGATGTATTACCAGCAGTTGAGTTGATGCCACAAATCTCTGAAACCATTGATTATGGTTTTGAATTCGAACTACTGAATAGTCGATTAAACTTTGATTTTACCTACTATGATATTCGTACAAGGAATCAAATTCTTCAGTCGCCAATCTCATGGACTTCAGGATATAAAGAGGTAACAATCAATACTGGTAAAATGCAAAACAGGGGTATCGAATTGACCCTGACTGGCGTATTTGTTGACAGAAATAACTTTGGCTGGACTGCCACACTAAATGCAGCCAGAAACCGAAATAAACTATTGGCCTTATCAGAAGGAGCTGAAGAAGTACCTTTAGATAATATTTGGGGTAGCCACCATGGTGTGGATATGGCCGTTAAAGTTGGTGATGAGTACGGAGTAATACGTGGTAAAAACAAAGTATACAATGAAGATGGTCGCCCAATTGTTGATCTCTATTATGCCAAAGGTGATGACAGCCAAGTTATCGGAGCAGGTTATCGTCCTTCTCAAGACGCAGAAGTTATTGGTAATGCAGCGCCAAAACTAACTGGTGGTTTATCTAATATGATTCGTTACAAGAATTTTAGCCTGACCGCATTAGTTGACTTCAAATGGGGTGGTGACATTTGGGCTGGTGATTATGCAACAGCCAGAATGGCTGGTTTAAGTCCAGAAACGCTGAAGGAACGTAATGGTGGTGGTCTGCCGTATACATATCCCTCAGGCGAAACAGCGAATCACGGTGTAATCATTGATGGTGTTATTGATGTTCAGGATTACGAAGCTAATCCAGATGGAGAGCCAATCTGGCAAGAAAATGATAAAGTTGTGAACTATTTATGGAAATATGGTCGAAACGGATGGAGTATGGGTTTATTTCCTCAAACTGATGGTATAGTTGAGAATACATGGGTTAAGCTCAGAGAATTGTCACTTACCTGGAACGTGCCATACAATTTAATTAACAAGACTAACATCTTCCAGGGCTTATCAGTTTCTGTAATTGGTCGTGACTTATTCTACTTGTATACAACATTACCGGATAACTTGAATCCGGAAGGTGTCAACGGTACAGGCAATGCACAGGGATTAATGTTTGGTGCAACACCAGGACAGCGTTCATTTGGTTTCTCTGTTCGTGCAATCTTTTAATTTGGAGGACTTATCAGATGAAAAATATCAGAATTAATAAAATTAAGAACGTCATTATCTATTCTTTAGTCATCGTTATACTGGCATTTAGTGCATGTACGGATGATTTTGAAGAAATGAACAAGGATCCCTTTAATCCGACAACAACCAGTATACCGCCTGTTTTTAACAGGATTACTGAGAGTATAATGCTGGAATGGCAAGAGCAGGCTGGCTTGCACAATACGTATTATTATTACTACAGTCAGCAAGCGGGTCGATTTGGTATATCAGGTTATCTATTAGACAACAGTATCAATGATTTATGGAAAGATTATTATAAATCCTTGACCAACTATCGATTATTGGAACAATTATTTGAGGATTTTGATAAAGACCTTGACTTGACAAATGTTCAGGCAATGGCCAAAATCGTAATCACTTACAATACTCTAAGAATGACGGAAATGTTTGGCGACCTGCCTTATGAAAATGCCGGCTATGGTAAAAGTGGAGCCGCATATTTCAGAGCTCCTTATGATAACGATCAGGATGTATTCAAACAGTGCTTAACCGATCTCAAATGGGCATCGGATAATCTTACCGCACATGATGAAACCAAATACTCAATAGGTGATTATGATGTTTTGTTTAATAGCGATCACGTTAAATGGAAGAAGTGGGCCAATTCACTCATTTTAAGATATGCCTTGCATATTTATGACAAAGAGAATCAGTTTGCAGGTGATTTAATAAGCACAATTCTTAATGATCCAGGCAATTATCCATTGATTGAATCGGAAGAAGATGTTTGCTTATGGCCAGATGATTTAGATCTAAACCTGGAAGGTCGAGGGTGGTCATTCTGGAGTGAAAATATGCTTCGTATGGGTACTGCAATGTGGTCAGTTATGTCAGAAAATGATAATACTGACGGCAGCGGTATTGTAGATCCCAGATGCTACGTATTCTTTGAACCTAATGATAATGACGAATGGGTGGCATATCCACAAAACCCGTCCGCATCGACACCAACAGAGATTGTTGGTAAGGCGTATAACAGATCGAGAGATGATAACTGGGATGATAAAGGCGGCATTAATTATAGTCCTTTTAATTATTTCCTAGTGCGCGACCAATATGATGTACCGGAGATCATTCAAACAGCAGCCGAAGTTAAGCTTCTAAAAGCTGAAGCCTATGCTAAAGGAACCGGAGTTGGAGTAAATCTAAGCATGGCTCAACAAGAATATGAAGCAGCCATACGAACATCCATTGCTTTTTGGTATTATGTGGTGAGTATTACTGATATATGGACTGTAAATGTACCCACAGAGCCTACCGATGAAGAAGTAAATACATTTATTGCACACCCAATTGTTGCGTGGGATAACAGTAAAGCTCTTGACCTGGTTTATATGCAGCGATGGGTTGACGCATTCCGCCAGCCATGGGAAGGATTTAATTTATGGAATTATACGAATCAAACACCAAGGGATATAAGTGGAAATTACAATCCTTCTGATTATGAGTTTTATCGAATTCATTATCCTTTAGATGAACAAAAGTATAATGCCGAATATTGGTCTGAAGCGACCAATGATGGCGCTAATGACAAAGAGGATATTAAACTATTTTGGCATAAATAAAAGACAATATCCAATAGAATATGTAGCCCTTTTCGCACTTGTTAGTTTGCAATTAACTTTCAAGTAGTTTAATAAAAAAACGCCCGGACACAATCCGGGCGTTTTACTCAATTATCTTAAGCTTAGAATATTCCTTTAATACCTGGTAATTGTCCTACAAGAGCTAATGCTACTACACATACAATAAACATGACACTTGGAATTACAAGTTTCTCACTCCATTTTAACTGACTGGCTCTTTCCCTGTCACCAATCAATCCCAAATTATCTAATAACATGGTTAATGCCCATCCAAAAACAGGGTTAACAAGTGCACTGGCAAAAATACATGTACCGGCACTTAATGAATCCTGTTGCTTTTGAATCATCTGCATACCCGCTTCAAGTAATGGTAAGAATACACCAACAATTAGCGCTATACGTAGCACTGGCTCCCACATTGCCAAGTCCATAGGATAACCAAGAACACCTGCTAAAATACATAGGATACCGGTTAAAATGGCTCCGGCAGGAATCGGACGTTTTGCAATTGCAGCAGGAATCATATAAGTACCCCATGATGATGCGATATTACCTCCACCTAAGAAAGAACCAATTGCCTGGCGAATTGATGCAACAGTCATCGTATCATCAACATCCATCAATACATTTTTGGCCTTTTTAGGATAGTTAAGTTCCTGAAATACACGGTGTCCTAAGTAATCTGGCGACCACATTGCAACAGCTAGAATAGCAAAAGGTATAACGGCAATATAATGCTGCAAATTAGGCCATCCAAGTTGCCATCCTGTTGTTTCACCCCACCACCAGAATGGATTCATATGAGGTAATCCGGGCTCTGTTGTAAAAGCAAAATCAGCACCCATAGCAAATGCTACGATACCAGCAATTGCAGAACATAAAGGAATGGCCAACCAACGTTTACCGATTCGGGCTAAATAAGCGTATATAATGATGGTTACACCAATAACAACAAATGAAACGGTACTTACACCACCAAGCTCAGCCCAACTATTAAATTTATTGATCTGACCAATTAGGCCAACTGCACCTAAATAAATTAATAAACCGCCACGAACACCAACACCAGTTAAGGTCATTAATTTAGAACCTCCCTTTGTGATACTTAGCAACAGACCAAAGAAACCTATTAAAACACCTAAGGCCAATGGGTGACCACCTGCCGCAGCAATAATAGGAATAAGTGGAATCATTGGACCATGGGTTCCGGCCAGGTTAGCATTAGGATTTAAAATTGCGGAGAATAAAATTACAAATATTCCACCTGCAATAAGCAATTCGAAACGAACGTTTTCAGCAACAAACTCTGGTGCTAATCCAAACTGAGCGGCAAATGCTGCAACCATTGCCGTTACCATTACCACCTTACCAATTGTAGCGGCAAGTGCAGGTACAAGATCCTCAAATTCAAAACTAAAATCCCGGAATGGTAAATTTAAACGCCATTTCCTGAATTTCATAATCGTTAATTCATGCTCGAGGTACTCTGTCCTGTCATTAAATTCCTTAGAAGATTTTCTTTGCTCTTTATAGGAGCGCTGCGTGTTTTCCATTTTAGATTTATCTTAATTCAATTTCATTATTAATAATGATAATTTATAAGGGGTTTTCATGGCTAGTTGAAACGTGCAAAACTAACAAAATCATCAAGTATAGCAAATGACCAATTAAGCAAAGTATTACTTTTATATGGCTATTTAACACTGATGTTTTTCACCGACTTAGAATAATGATAAAGCATAACACCTATATAATTCCCAAGGTAATGTTTAGAAACCTTTATATTATTGGTGAAATACAAGATATAAGGTGATTAAAGTCAAATGCTATTTTTGTGGTTATTTAGACTGATTACATTTTAAGTTTTTGGGCGCTATGGAATCAATTTGTATTTAAATTAAATCTAATGGGGATCAGGTTTTTATAAAATAGAGTGAACCAGCGCATAGATAATTCACTTTGGCTCTACGTCCTCAGAATTATTCGCCACTTTATAAATGCCTAATCAAACAAGAGCACTAAGACATTGAAAAACTATTGTTTACCACAACTAACTTGTTAATAATTTGATATTATAAGCTATGTATAAACTTATTACAAGAAGATACTGAGCTGCCCAATTATCTAAAACCACAGTACGATGTTCTATCATTTTTGGATTTATTCTTAGTTTTGGAGAATGATCAACCTCTCAATTACAAGATTCTCACTGGTACTTTTCATATGCCTTGGTTTAACAACCGAATCCCTTAAGGCAAAAAAAGTAAACTTGGATAGCTTAAAACAACAACTTTCAATTGTTAGCAGTGACACAGGACTTCTCAAAATATATGAGCCATTGGTCAAGGGTTTAGCCTTTAAATCTCCGGATTCGGCTTTAGAGTATGGCTTTAAAGGTTTAGAAATAGCAAAAAAGGAGAATGATACCATCATTATAGCTTCGCTTACTCTCAATGTAGGAACAGCATATTATGCCAAGGGTGACTATGACAATGCCCTTCATTTTTGGAAAGAAGCAGCAGAATGGAGTGAACAAACTCATGAACAAGCGGTAAAACCATTGGCACTGAACAACGTTGCTATTATCTACCAAAATACTGGCAATATTGATCAAGCCATAAAAACGTTTTTTGACGTTCTTAAAATATACGAGAGCAGAGAAGATACCATTAGAATAGGACGCTGTACATTTAATATCGGAAAAGCATACCTGACTTTAGGGAAAGATTCCACAGGACTGATTTACCTGAACAAAAGCGTTGAAATATACAGATCACTTGGATCAAAAGCCTTTAAAAATTTAGGGAATGCTTTTAATGAATTAGGTACGGTGCAATATAATAATGGTAGTTTTCTGAAAGCAATAGATCTTTATCAGAATGCTATCCAATATTATGAGTTAGCTGGAGATACTATTGGTGCTAATACGCCGAAGGGCAATATTTGCAATATCTATCGATATTTAAAGGATTATGATAATGCCGAGAGCATATTGCTTGATATTATCAAAACCAAAGAGAAAAATAACTTATTCAGCATACATTTCAACTATCATAATCTCGGCGGCATCTATAATGAAAGTAATCAATTAGATTCGGCAAAAGTTTGGTTAAATAAAGCTTTAAAAATGCGTATGAAAGCCGGACTAGATGGATATGCCGGATCAACAGCCACTCAACTAGCCAAGGTATTTCAGAAGCAAAATGAAGTAGATTCTGCTGGTTATTACTATCAACTAGCTATGGAACTGGTGCAACAAACAGATGATATGGACATGAAGACTAAGTGTATATGTGCCTATGGTACATGGCAGTTAGAACAAGGAAGGAAAAACGAAGCCTTGCAAACTCTTAATCAATGCTACGAACTGGCCAGTGAAATCAACAGCAAACATTTAATAGTAGTTGCTACAGAAGGATTAAGAGAAATATACAGTGCTCAAGGGAATTATAAAAAAGCATTTCAATATTTAGATGAAGCCTGGAATTTGAAGGATAGCCTGTTTAATGCAGACCTGATAAGAGAAATTACCAATATGGAAGCTTCATTTTCTCATGAAAAAGAAATGTTAATCAAGCAAAATGAGATACAACAACTTGAAAACAAGCAAAGAATTGACAGACTTAAAATTACGCTACTGATAGTTGGAATGATATTATTAACTATTTCAGCTATTGCAATCAGTTGGGCTCTTTTAATGCGAAAGGAACGTAAAAAGCGTGAATTAGAAGAAATTTCCAGTTTTAAAGAGACAATGACCCGAATGATAGTCCACGACTTGAAAAACCCACTAAATGTAATTATTAATTTGGCTGAAAATACATTAGTTAAGCAGTCGGGTAAACAAATGCTTAACATGGTGATGAATATCCTGGATGTATATAAATATGAAGATGGAGTTATGCAACTGGAGCTAGAAGATAAATCACTATATGAGGTGGTTAGAAATTCAGTTAATGAAATTACTTTTTTGGCCAAACAAAAAAACATTAAGATAGACCGTAACATTCCTAAGCAAATAGAGATAAATGTAGATGAAAAAATCATTGAAAGGGTATTGATTAACCTGTTATCCAATGCCATCAAATATTCATCAAATGATTCAATGGTAAGTATTGATTATCATTGGAGAGAAGTTGAGGATCGTAAAAAAGAACTTGTTTTAAGAATTAAAGATAAGGGACCGGGCATCCGTAAAGAAGTAAGAAGTTCAATTTTTGAAAGGTTTGTGCAACACGAAGCCAAAGACTCAGGTAATACACCTTCTACAGGGATAGGTCTTACTTTTTGTAAAATGGCTATTGAAGCTCATGGTGGTATCATTCAAGTAGAAAGTGAAGTAGGCAAAGGGAGTACGTTTTGGTTTACCATACCCAATGTCCGCTTAATAGAAATGGAGAATGGAGTTTATAACGCATCAATCCTTAACACTGACAAGTTTTCGTTGTTACCTTCTGAGCTTAAACAAATTTTATCAGGTGCAGTAAGGGAACTGGATACATTGGAAGTATACTTTATTACGAAAATTAAAGAGCCACTTACAAATATTAAAAATCTGGAAATAAAACAATTGGAAGGATGGATAAAAGAAATGGATAGTTGCTTAGAACAATGTAATAATGAGAAGTATCATGAATTGTTAAATGAATTGAGGGTAGTAATTCTCGCAGAAACTAACTAATAATGTTAACGATTCCAGGTTATAAAATACTCAAGCAGCTCAGCAATGGTGAATCAACCTTAGTTTTAAAAGCTGAGAGGATTTCCGATTCATATCCGGTTATTCTTAAAGTCATAGAGCAATCCTCTCACGATATAGAGCATGAAGCTAAAATGTTTCGCTTGTTCAATAACGATTATATAGTACAAATCATAGATGTAGTTAAAATTGAAAATAAATACATCCTGGTTTTTGAAGATGACAATGCTATTGCTTTAAAAACATGGCTGGGTGAGAAAAATTTATCTGTAGATAATCTTATAGATATTGCACTCAAGATTACTGAGGCAATTCATACAGTGCATTTACAAGGAATTATTCACAACAATATAAACCCCTCAAATTTTATTATAAATCCTGAAACGGAACAAGTTAAACTTATTGATTTTCGCATTGCCGGGCATTTTTCACCGGGTAATCCTATTTCCAAAGAAACCGGAACACTTGACGGGAATATAGAATACATGGCACCGGAACAATCCCAACGTACAAACAGCCCCATTGATTATTGCTCAGATCTTTATTCCATTGGCATTGTTTTGTATGAACTATTGACCGGTAAACTACCATTTACATCAGACGACTTACTTGAGCTAACCCATGCACATTTTGTACAATTACCTGAACCTCCACATAATATAAAGCCTGAACTACCGCAAATAATTTCGCAAATTATACTTAAACTGTTAGAAAAAAATCCTGCTGATCGTTATCAATCTGCTTATGGTTTATTGGGTGATCTTAAAAAATTTCGAAACGGTTTAAATGAATATCCTTTAGGAGAGCATGATTATTCAGCAGTACTTAAAATAACCCCAAAACTATATGGTAGGGAAAAAGAAATAGAACAGCTTAAGTCAGTATATGAAAATGTAATGTTGGGCGGATCTGAATTTATGGTGGTGACAGGATATTCAGGTGTTGGCAAATCATCATTAGTAAATGAAATTCAAAATACTGTAATAGAGCAAGAAGGATCGTTTATTTCCGGAAAATTTGACCAGTTTGAAAGTATTACACCATACACTGCTATAAAACAGGCTTTTAATGCCCTGATAAGACAGTTACTTAGTGAACCAGAAGAAATATTAAATAATTGGAAATCAAATTTACTGGGTGCGCTGAATATTAATGGTCAGATAATATTGGACGTAATACCGGAGCTTGAATTGATCATAGGAAAACAAAAAACGATACAACAGTTGGGCCCTGTTGAATCTAAGGAGAGGTTTATGAGGGTATTCCTTGATTTTGTAAAGGTTTTTGCCAAACCCGACCACACGCTTGCCTTGTTCCTCGATGATTTGCAGTGGATCGATCAACCTTCGTTGGATCTGATAAAACTTTTAATTACAAAAAAAACACCTAATCTGTTTATTATAGGAGCTTATCGCGATAATGAAGTGCGCGTAGGTCATTCTCTGTTGTCAGCTTTTGATGAATTAAAACAAGCTCAAAAAATTCATCAATTGCACCTTGAACCTTTAGCATGTGACACGCTTAATCAGTTTATTGCGGACACGTTTCAAAAAGAACCCGAAGACACAGAAGGCTTATCAAATTTCATATTTCAAAAAACTAACGGGAATCCCTTTTTTACAAAGGAGCTGATAACCAACTTTTACAAAGAAGGGCTTATACAGTTTAATCACACCAAAGCAATCTGGCGTTGGAATCTGGAAAAGATAAAATCGATTAATATTGAGGGCAACGTTGTTAGCTTTATGATTGAAAGGCTAAAAAAACTGGCCAAGCCTAATCAGGAAGCTCTGCAACTGGCCGCCTGTATTGGTAACCAATTCGTTTCAGGCACCTTAGCCCTTGTTCTAAAAAAAGATATAGAACATGTTATTAACTTATTATCCGAAGCAATAAACGAAGGGTTAATCACATCGTTAAGTGACTCAAAAAAAGGGGTGATAAATACCAAAATCTTAAAAGGAAAAATCTTAGAGAATATCGAATATAGATTTTCTCATGACAGGGTTCAACAAGCAGCTTACTCTTTAATAGAAGAAGATAAAAGAGCTGAAACCCATTTGAAAATTGGAAACTTATTGCTTCAAAATTATGGTGTTGAAAACCCGGACGATCACATAGTTGAAATAGTCAGACACTTAAACAAAGGAATAAGCCTTCTGAAGAAACATGAAGAAAGGGAAAAATTAGCCGACTTAAATCTTCAGGTGGGAATTAAAGCCCAAAATGCTTCCGCCTTTCATTCGGCTCTACAGTATTTCAGGGCAGGGTTGGATTTATTACCGGAAAATAAATGGGAAAAGCTTTATGAGCTTACGTTTTCTCTTCACAGGGAATTTGCCCAAAGTTCCTATTTTGCAGATAACTTCGAAGAAGCTGATGCGTATTGCAAATTGCTCTTAGACAATGCGAAAACCAATATTGAAAAGGCAAATGTGTACTCTTTACAATCAGCATATTACGTGGCAACAGGTGATTATGAGCAAAGCATAAAATCCGGAGTTAAAGGATTATCAATAATAGGTTTTAGATTACCTGAAAAGCCCGGAAAACAGCATATTTTAAAGGAGGTTTTGCGTATAAAATGGAAACTAACCGGAAAAAAAGTTTCTGATCTTTATAATGCTCCGGCTATAACCGAACCCAGATTGAAATTGATCATGAGCCTTTTAACGGAAGTTTCTTATGCAGGTAGTATGTCGGACAGAAATATGCAAATTTTGGTGTCATTTAAAATGGTCAACCTCTCATTGCGCTTTGGATATACAGCTGAATCTGCACTGGCATTTTCGAATTATGCCATAGCATTAATAGCCGCTTTTGGAGATTATAAAAATGCTGCTAAATACAATGAATTAAGTATTTTTTTAAATGAACGATTTCCAGATATCAGGGTGAAAACAATTGTAACTTCAATGACTTCTATGGTAAAGGCATGGTACGAGCATTGGAGTTTATTGACAGAACGTTTTCAAAAAGCGATTGAATATGGATATCAATCGGGAGATAAGTTCATGTTTTCCCGTGTAGCCCAAATGAAGGTCATGTTCAATCCCTGTATGAACCTGAAAAATGTAAGTGAAGAACAATACAAGAACACACAAATTATAAAAGAAACTGCATTTCTGGAAGATGCTTATAATTCGAGCCTGTTGTTTTACCATATGGTTTTGAACTTTCGAGGGCTGACAAACGACCGCTCTTTGTTTAATTATGAAAACTTTGATGAATCTCAATTACTCCAAAGAATAAAGGATAGAAAATATTTCCCTGGCATAGTGGTCTACAATCTTTTTAAGGCCGAAGCCTGTTTATTATATTCTGAATTTTACAAAGGGTTGGAATTTATACAAGAGGCAACAAAATACTTAAAGTATATGCCTCCCATATGCTATATCGTAAGACATAGTTTACTGGTATTTGTTTTGAATAGCAGATCTTACCATGAAATGGGTAAAAAGGAAAAGAAGCAGGCAATAAAGCAAATGTATAAACAGTATAAAAAGATGAAAAAATGGGCAAAACATTGTCCTGTTAATTTTTTTCATTTGTTACTGATTATGGATGCAGAAAAAGCAAGACTTTCAGGGCATTTTGACAAAGCAGCAAAATTGTTCGAAGAGGCCATTGAAAAGGCAGCAGAAGGCCAATGGAGACGTGATGAAGCTACCGCCTGTGAGCTATTAGCCGATATGTATAGGATGAATGGTCATAATGTAGCAGCAAATGCTTATTTAAAAGAAGCTTACAATAAATATGAGGCATGGGGTGCGCATGGAAAGACTACCCAACTTAAAGAAAAGTGGCCGAATATATTTGAACCTGATGAAAATAACGATTCTTCAGACAGTCAAATCGAAACAAATACACCTGCTCTAACCCTTGATTTAGCAGCCATCATAAAAGCATCGCAAGCTATATCAGGAGAAATTGCCCCGGAAATGTTATTTAAGAAAATGATGCAAGTATTAGTAGAGAATGCGGGGGCACAAAAGGGTTATTTAATACTGAATACAGATAATGAATTATTTGTTGAAGCTTCTTTTTCTGATAATGAAATACAAGTGTTGCAGCATTTACCGGTAAAACATTGTGAAGATCTGGCGCAAAGCATTATAAACTATGTTTCACGTTCAAAAATGGCTGTGGTTCTTGATGATGCGAAAAACAAAGGACAGTACACAAAGGATGCATATATAGAAACTCATGATGTAAAATCCTTATTTGCAGTACCTATTCTTCGTCAGAATAAATTGTATGGACTTCTTTACCTGGAAAATAACCTGATAACCTCTGCTTTTACAATTGAACAGCAAAAAGTATTAAATATGCTATCCGGTCAAATTGCCATTTCAATTGAAAATGCATTGTTATACGGACACCTTGAAGAAAAGGTAAGTGCCAGAACAAAGGAATTAAAAGACAAAAACGAAGAATATGAGGCCTTAAACGAAGAGTTAACCACAACAAATGAAAAACTCGTTGCCCTGGATGAATTTAAAAAAAACATGACAGGGTCTCTTGTACATGATCTCAAAACACCTTTAAATACCATCATCAATCTGGCCACAAGTACCTCACTTCGGGTAGCAGGAAAACAAATGTTAAATATGGTGATGAACATTTTAGATGTATATAAACTCGAAGAAGGTGCCATGCAACTTGACTTGAAAGACAGCCCGATATATGAAATAATTGGCAGCTCAATAAGTGAAGTAGCCTACCTGGCCAAGCAAAAGGATATTAAATTAACCCACAATACATCCACATCAATAGTAGTAAATGTAGATGAAAAAATAATTGAAAGAATTTTAGTAAACCTGCTTTCTAATGCAATAAAATATTCCCCGGAAAGCTCAATAGTAACAGTAAACTGTAAATGGAACGAAGATGAAAATACTAATAAAGTATTTACCATAGAAGTTAAGGATAATGGCCCGGGAATTAGAAAAATAATTCAGGACAAAATATTTGAAAGGTTTGCTCAATTTGAAGCAAAAGATTCAGGAAGTACACCTTCAACAGGTTTGGGTTTAGCATTTTGTAAAATGGCCATTGATGCACATAATGGTGAAATAGGTGTAGAGAGTGAAGTTGATCGAGGAAGTACATTTTGGTTTACTTTACCCAATGCGAGAATTGTTGATATTCAAAGCAGGATAAGCAATAAAGAATTAAAAGATATTGATAAAATACCACAGAAGAAAAGAGCAGAGATTATTGAAGTTCTGAATGAACTGAATGCATTAGATGTCTATTTTATTACAAAGATTAAAGAACCATTAACAAAAATAAAAGAATTGGAAATAGAACAGCTTGTAGGATGGACAAAAGAAATAGATAACTCTCTTGAACATTGCAATAATGAAAAGTATCACGAGCTATTGGATGAACTAAAACTAATTCTTAATTCCTTTTAGAAAACAAAAAACATGAAGACTTACAACATACTGATAGTTGACGATATATTTGAGAACCTTAAAATAATTCTCTCCATTTTGGAAAAACAGTATCCTGAGTCAAATTTAATGCAGGCCATTAACGGTAAAATTGCCTTGCAGATTATAGCTCAACAAAAACCGGATCTGATAATTACCGATTGGGAAATGCCGGAAATGGATGGAATGGAGCTGATCAAACACCTGAAGGAATCAGAAGAAACCAAGGATATTCCCATTATTGTAGCAACAGGTATCATGCTGGAATCAGAAAATTTAAAAACAGCATTGGAAACAGGAGCGGTAGATTATGTGAAGAAACCCATTGACGCTACAGAACTAATTGCACGAACACAATCAGCTATTAAATTGGCAGAATATCAGAAACAAATTATTGAGGATAAATATCGCCAGCTTTCAGAAAACACTTTATATCTGTTACAAGCCAATGAGTTTAATGCCCAGTTGGTAAAAAAGCTTCAGCATTTATATAAAAAAACAGATACAAGTGACCAGGAAACAAGAGATTTATATGATGAAATTATAGACGAACTTCAATCAAGACTTCGTGACGACTCATGGAAGCGATTTGAGATCTATTTCCAACGTTTGTATAATGACTTTGTTAAAGATTTAATGGAGAAGTTTCCATCACTTACCACCAATGATATAAAGCTATGTGCATTTCTTAAACAAGGCATGTCCTCCAAAGATATTGCTGCCATAACCTATCAAACAGATGAAAGCGTTAGAGTGGCAAGATATAGACTACGTAAAAAACTCGGCCTCGACCAAAGCCAAAACTTAGCAAGCTTCTTGGCGAAGTTTTAATTTGAGCTACATAGTGGCGATATTGTGGTAGCAAATTACAACAACAATTAGGTAACAAGAAGATGACAATATGGTAGCCGCATCGTGGCGATATTATGGTAGAATATATTATACGTATATTCGGATAGTACCGTAGGTACGACATTTATACAAAAACAAAACCCGATATGCCTAACACAAATTAATATTCACGCTGTTTTCTCTGTCAAGGGGAGAGAAAACATTTTATTAGATAATTTTCGTCAAGATTTGTTTCGTTATATCTCAGGCATCCTAACAAAGCTGAATCAATATCCCCTTGCCGTAAATGGTTATAAAGATCATGTACACATCCTTTTTGAAATGACTCCCACGGTTACACTCAGTGAAGTTCTCCAAAAGGTAAAAGCAAACTCATCAAAATGGATAAATGAGAATAATCTTGTTCCAGGCAAGTTTTCCTGGCAATCGGGATATGGCGCATTTTCATATTCAAAATCGCAGCGTAATGATGTGATCCAATATATCAAGAATCAGGAAAAGCATCATAAAGAAAGAACATTCAGGGATGAATATTTAGATCTGTTGAAGAAATTTGAAATTAAATTCGATGATCATTACGTTTTCGAATTTTATGAATAAATTCATCCGTTCCATTATATAATTAGGGATAAATTATTGTTATCACCATTAATGTCGTCCCTACAGGACTATTTTATTACATTACACCATATTATCTACCATAATGGCGCACCTATGGTGCTGAAAATCTCTAGTGACGATAGTGTGGTAGCAGTGTGACAAATATCAATGCAGTAGCCAATGTGATAACAATATAGCAGCCGCATCACGGCGATATTATGGTAGAATATATTTAAATATATTCAGATAGTACCGTAGGTACGAAATTATCCATCACATCATTATATAAACAAATCCAACCTATCGGTATAACGGCCATTCCTTTTCCCTGCTCCATTCTTCATGTTCCCAGCTGTTCATCTACCCACACCTAATTTGTAAAAATACTGTTAACTAATGACTGTTACCTGATCACTGGTCACTGTTCCCTGAAGCCATGTTCACTTTTTGTTCACTTTTTTAACTTCCCGTGTTCACTTTTGGTTCACTCGATTTACTTCTTCTCAACCTTTGTTCCATATAACTTCGCACTGTATAATAATCGAATGGGAAGTATAAAATCGTAAACTTTTAATTATGAATAAACTGAATACTCTTTTTACAGCAGTGATGCTTTGGGCAGCTATTGGTGTTAACGCCCAGGTAGCAGATGCACCAATAATCAATATCGTTGATGGTATTAGTTGCCAGGCAGGAGACCCTGCAGTAATTAATATCTCAGGGAACTTGAATTCAGCAGAAAACTGGTATGTATATACCGGAAGTTGTGGAGGAACACTTGTAACTTCAACAATCGGAGGAGATGTAGAATTGTTTCCTTCTGCAAATACCACCTATTACGTTAGAGGAGAAGGAGCAACTGTGGCAGATGGAGCATGCGCCTCTGTAGATATTACATTTACAGATATATTAGACCAAACCGTTGCATTAGATAATGACCTCATTAATTGTGCCGGAGCTACGGTAAACGTTATGCTTGGTGGTTCACAGGCAGACATGGCTTACCTGGTACGTAATGATGCCGATGGAACTGTATTATCAACAGATATAGGAACAGGTGCTGCATTAAACATTCCTGTTGTAGTAGATCAATCAATGGACATTAATGTGTTGGCTACGCCTGTTTCAACAGCCAGTGTTAACAATACCTATATCAATCTGCAAGGAGGAAGTGATTATGTTTTAGCGCCACATGCATCTCAGTTGGATTTGACCGATCAGTTTATCTTTTCATTTAAGTTTAAGTCAAGTAATGCATCTCAAACTCAAAAGTATTTATTTTCTAAAGGACTTAACCGTTATGCGGTTATATATGGTTACGAAGCAAACACTATTGAACTGTTTGGAGGAGCAGTTGATGTCAGAACAGGGAGTCAAATCACCGTTCCGGATATGGATTGGCACCAGTATGTATATACCTACGATGGAGCAACCTTAAAAGGTTATATTGATGGTGTAGAAGTTGTTAATGTAGCCAAAAGTATTACACTTTCAACTGATGCCCAGGGTCTTTTTATTGGAGCGGCCAATTCAACTGCCGGCAATTTCGAAGGTTATTTGGATAATCTCGAAATTTGGAATCAATATAACACTACCCGTATAGCAGAATTGTTAGCAGGAGGATGTTCGGCTATTACGGACTATACAGGACTGGCTGCACTTTATTTATTTGAAGATGGCAGTGGTACTGTAGCTTCTGATCATTCAGGTTATTCAAATCATGGTACCTTATACAATGTGACAGCTGAAATTGCATGGCAAGCACATGCCAATCCATATGAATGTATAACATGTTCTGAGCAACTATCACAAACGGTTTCTGTAGTAGTTGATAATCCTACTATTACAACGCAACCTGTTTCTGCTGCTGCTTGTTCAGGCGATGCTCTTTCCTTTTTTATAGAGACGTCTGATGTGGTAGATAGTGTTGTTTGGCAAGCAGATGGCCGTTCTAATGGCGCTAACTGGTATCCGGCATCAAATTATCCGAATGTTAGTTTAGATGGAAATACCATTGATATTTCAGCCATTTCAGGGACTCACCATGGGTTTGGATTTAGAGCTGTAATTTATAAATGTGGTATTCCACAAGATACTTCCTCTGTTGCTACCATAACTGTACATGGTTATGCCCCTACACCAATTTATACAGAAGTGTGCAGCGAATATGTTACATCCAACGGTACTGTAATTACTGATCCTGGAGTCTATGCAGATACACTTGTAGGGGTAGCAGCATCCGGGTGTGATAGCATATTCTGGGTAAATCTCAAAATTTTAAACGAAAATGTACCACATCGTACTATTTACCCTAATACATGCTCTTTTGTTGGACCAAGCGGAGCAACATTTAATGGTCCCGGAATTGAATATGACATCTTATTAGGAGCCCATCCCGGTGGATGTGATAGTATTATTGCGATAGATTTTAGGCCGGTATGCGATACAATAACAGATTACAGGTTACTGGCAGGAAGTAACGACAATGGTAATGGAAAATACTATTTTTATAGCTCACTGGACTCAAGCAGAATTACTGAGAAGTCAACATTAAACACAAGTTTTCAAGCATTTACAATTCATCCGGCATCCGGCTATTTACATGCAGTAATCGACTCTCTTGGGGATGGAAATATGAAACTCTATGAGTTTAATCCTTTCACTTCAGAAATGACTCTATTATATGAATTCCCTGAACCATATGTAGCCTCAGCAGATTATGGCCCCGATGGTACACTATATTTTGTTTACGGTTGGAATGCTGAAGATATGATGCAAATATGGAAATTAGATAGTGCGCGATCTTCTTTAGAATTTCTATGTGATTTAAGTAGTGAATACGATGGAATGCCTAATCTTGAATATTTCGATTCTAATGGAACTTTAAGGATGTATGAATACGACAATCGTGTGTATGAAATAGATTTAGCTACCGGTGATTATACTTTATTAGAAGCAACAGGCTTGACCGGTGGTAGTATTGGACTAATGCCCGGAGTGATGATGGGAGCCTTTCATAATTCCACAAGAGGATATACTTCACTGGTTGATATGAATGGAACTTTTTTCATAACAGACGAAACGGGATTGAGCGGACGTGAAATAATCACAGACGATTATGATTTAACAGATATTGTGGAATTCAACACCCTGTTTCCTATGCAAGATAACTTATTGATTTGTCAAGGTGATAGTGTGCAATTATCTGTTCGTTATCATGCAAATACAATACATTGGTATAAAGACGAAGTTCTGATTGCTACTAATGAGGATACTATATACGTTTCGGATGCAGGCACTTACAAAGCTATGCATCAAATTGGAACACAGAACAAGTGGGTTTTATCTGAAGAAAAAACAGTTGAGACAAGGGTATCATCCTTAGATAATAGCGTAACTCAGGATGGCAATACCTTAACGGCCAATGATGCCTCACTTTATTACCAATGGATTGACTGCTCTACAGAACTGCCAATTGACGGAGAGACAAATCAAAGTTTTACAGGCGTTATAAATGGTTCGTATGCAGTAGAAGTTTCAGATGGCATATGTAAAGACACCTCTGCATGTATTCCATTGGTAGTAACAGGAATCGAAGATGAGCTATCAGGAAATATAAAGTTATATCCTAATCCAACATCATCTGAATTTACGGTCTCAATTCCTCAGGAAGCACAGCTAATTAACTTAGAAATTTATAACTCTCTGGGACAGAAGGTTTATAAGTATAATGGAGCTTCAGGTCATCAATTAAATCTCCAGCCTAATTTGACACAAGGTTTATACCTGGTACATATTGAAACAGATAAAGGCACAATTATTAAAAATCTGATTATAAAGTGATGACCCTTTTTTTTTAATAGCATGTTAATTTAACATGAAACTAAACAGGCTTCTATCGTTGCATATGATGGAAGCCTGTTTTTTGTTATATCAAAGGTCTTCAAGAAAATAACAGCTTATATTTATATTCAATTCCGCCGGAATCAATGTCATTAAGCTAGTATGTATAAGACTGAAAGTCTTACAGTTCAAAGCAAGAAGCATCGCCTCTTGTATATTATGTGATGCGAGAATCAGGCTGTAAGTCTGATACTTTAAAGAATGTTTTAGACCTTCAGCCTTAACTTAAAAACTTCTCTCCTTCGATAGGCCGGTATAGAACCTGCCCCTTCAAAAAATACTTGAGTCAACATCTGTGACGTTACAAACTTTCTACTTTAAACTCGTATGAGCTAACCACCAGCATCCAAATCAAAAAAGGTTACAGTCCCTCCACAATTAACATTGCAACATGTTAACATCCCAATAAGTAGAAATTTCAACAATTGCACCTTAATGCATTGAATGTAAACCATATGTATTTGTGTGTTATATCTACCCTGTAACTTTTTTCCCTAATTCTGCCCCTCCTTGTTCACTTTTTGTTCACTTTTTTCAGCTCCAATGTTCACATCAGGTTCACTCTATTTGGAATCCTTCCCACTTATTTCATAGTAAAATTGCGCAGTAATAAATCTTGAATTTTCTGATTTAAATAGAGCCGCTTATAACAATTCAAAGTAGATGATATCAGATAAAATTATAACCAACTATGAATGATAAAAAAGATTTCAATAAAAAGTCAAATCAACTAATTGAAAGCTTCGAGAAACAGAATAAGATACTCAACAGCTTTTTGGAAAAGTTGGATAAAGAGTACCAGGTCAAGTTTGAAGAAGAAAAGCAAACCAAAGACATGAATAATGAACAAAAATAAACTCGCACAAAACTTAATACTTATGGAACAACTTTATTGGGAAAAAGAATTTCGACATCATTTCTTTAAGCCACCCTTATTCAATAAGGGCAGTGAAAATGGATTTGAAATAAGAAAGAACATTTTAAGCACAGGTTATACCAAAGCATTGCTTTGGATGCTTTTTCTAATATTAACAGGAGCCCGGGTTTTTGCACAAGCCGAAACAGAGCCCAACAATACTTCAACTGCTTCAGGTGTTCAACGGTTTTACGAGAATACAAGTATCTCCGGGACGGTTGCCAGTGGAGACTCCGACTACTGGCAAATTAGTAAATCTCCCGGAACACAGGGAACATTCACTTATACACTCGACACCTATTATGGTACTTCGGAAAGGGCCCCGGTTTATCTCGAAAAACGCTCCGGTGGATACGATGGCACCTTGGTTTCAACTACCCAAATACACAACGTGGGTAATGGAACACGATATTATAATATGACTATTGATTACTCCGGCGGAGATTACTATTATCTCTTACGTGTAGACCATTACCCCTTATACGATACATATAACTATGGAATAAGTGGGTTAGGAACATGTGGCTCAATATACAACAACACAGGAGTTTCCATAACTGCTGCCACCGACAGCTCTCTTACGATTAACGGATTAACATACAATGTAACCATGGAATCTTTTGGTGAGGAATATTTAGTAAGTATT
The DNA here is from genome assembly GCF_982718395.1 of Carboxylicivirga sp. Taxonomy (NCBI): domain Bacteria; kingdom Pseudomonadati; phylum Bacteroidota; class Bacteroidia; order Marinilabiliales; family Marinilabiliaceae; genus Carboxylicivirga; species Carboxylicivirga sp. The sequence continues at coordinate 429 of NZ_CEXQWX010000086.1, read as the reverse complement.
TCAAATTCCAGTACGTTTACCAACCATCAGGAAGGTTTTATTAACGGTATTGTAAACACCGAGTATAGTGGATCCGGTGACCAGGTAGTTTATCGCAGTCTTAACGGGTTAAATAACAATCCCAATATAGTTGTAACGGGATTAACACCTGGCGAAGAATACTATGTAAAAGCTACTGTATCACTTGATTGTAACGGTTATTTTACCCATTCAACAGGCGCTACAGTAAATAACAATGTTTGCGGGGTAACTCCCAACACACCAACCGGATTTAATTTAAGCACATCAGGGACTGACCGGTTATTGTTAAGTTCCATAACAGGAGGGGCAGCGACTCACAATCTTAGTACACAGGGATTTGTAGCAATTATCAATACCTCAGACTCCTTTACCCCACCATCCGATGGAGCATTACCTTCGGCCAGTACA
>NZ_CEXQWX010000085.1:0-26207 GCF_982718395.1 Carboxylicivirga sp. | reverse complement strand
AATAATGCTGAATGGAGCAATAATCATGTAATAAATCTTTTCCGAAATGAATGCAAAGTGGGTCAATGAGTGCTGCAGCCAACGGGGTTTTTCCTTAGTTTTTCTCCTGAAGGAAAAAGTAAGTCGCCGAAGGCAAGATTAATATGAACTTGATGTGTTTTGATTCTTTTGAAATTGCTGCGAAACAACTATCGCAACTATTCCTTCTGCAAAAATGTCAATTGATCCTAAAAAAGAGGTTTTCAAATGTTGAAAACCTCTTTTTCATTCAACTTATTACTTCCCAAACCCAACACGCCATTATCCCATTGTGTTGTATCTCTCGTTTTTATCGAAAAGCACCTGAAACAATGCTTTCAACAAATGGCAAGTTAAGGTCTGAATTAATTCTTGTCAATAATGTATCTCTTAAAGCCTTTCGACATTTTAATATCATATTCCTCATCCTCACTGCCATCCAGGATAAAATAAGCCTCCAGATCAGGATGATTTTCAACAATATCCAGACTTTTTTCAAATCCCAGTACCATAAACGCGGTGGCATAAGCATCGGCCGACATACAGTCAGGAGCCAAAACAGATACGCCCAATAAAGGATGATCAACAGGGTAACCGGTAAACGGGCTGATGGTATGGGCGTACTTCTTACCACCTTTGACGTAAAAATTACGGTAGTTTCCTGAAGTTGCCAGGGCAATATCCGAAATACCAATAATTTCCTGAAGTTGTCGATTCAACACTTCCGGGTCATCAATAGGCTTATCAATCCCAACACGCCATGCGGTGCTTTTAGGATTATGCCCTTTCACCCGCATCTCACCTCCTATCTCTACCATATAATGCTCAACATCAAACGACTCCAACAGGTCTGCAATAACATCCACAGCAAAACCTTTAGCAATGGCACTGCCATCGAGCATAATGCCCGGCCTGTCTTTTACAATCTTTTGTCCTTCCAAACGAACCATATTCATACCCACATCGTTCATAATCGAATCAATCGTAGCTGCGGTGACACTATCCTTTTTTGAGAATCCAAATCCCCATGCATTGACCAGAGGCGCCACAGTCATATCAAAGGCTCCATTGGTTGCTTCTGTTATTTCATTAGCCTTATTAAACACCTGACGGAAATAGGTATCTGTTTCGATTGATACGTTTCGATTGATCTTACTGATCACCGATTCTTCTTTATAGGTCGACATGGACCAGTCAAAGGCATTTAAGGTACTCTGTATGGTGTCGGACAAATCTTCCGAACTTTCATAGGTCATATGGTAGATGGTGCCAAAAATAAGCCCTTCTGTGCGGATATATTCTTTTTGCGGCTGGCAGGCAATTGCCATTATTACAATTACAAAAGCCAATGTAGTTCGTATATAAAAATTCATTTGCATTTTCTTTTCGGCAAAGGTGAGAAATCAAGCTTTAATTATGAAATTAAGAATTGGATCTTTAATTGCAAGCTGTACTAAAGATCCGATCCTTTCATGGCTCTGAATTATATTCATAAAAAAGCCCCAATTAAGGGGCTTTTTAAGTATTATTTATGATCCAAAATCATCAAAGTCAACCATCTCATCCGGTACTCCAAGATCGTACAGCATTTTGGTTACTGCATCGTTCATCATCGGAGGTCCACATAAGTAGTATTCTACATCTTCCGGCTCCTCATGCTTGCTTAAGTACTCGTCATGAATCACCTGGTGAATAAAGCCTGTTGCACCTTCCCAGTTATCTTCCGGTAACGGCTCAGAAAGTGCAATAGTGAACTTAAAGTTCGGGAACTCTTTCTCAATGGCACGGAAGTGATCTTCGTAAAAAATCTCTTTACGTGAACGTGCACCATACCAGAAAGTCGCTTTACGACCTGTCTTTAAAGTATGGAACAAGTGGAAGATGTGTGAACGCATTGGCGCCATACCAGCACCTCCACCAATAAACATCATCTCACGATCGGTTTCCTTAATAAAGAACTCACCGTAAGGACCTGAAACGGTCACTTTATCACCCGGCTTGCGCGAGAAGATAAATGATGAACAAACACCTGGATTTACCTTCTGGAATCCACCTGCAACACGATCCCATGGAGGAGTAGCAATACGGATGTTCAACATCACGATATTACCCTCTGCAGGGTGGTTAGCCATTGAGTAAGCACGATAAGTTGGCTCCGGATTCTTCATCTTCAGGTCAAACATGCCGAATTTCTCCCATTCGCCACGATATTCTTCTTCGATGTCCATGTCTTTGAAGTCCACATCAATCTTAGGTACATCAATCTGGATATATCCACCCGATTTAAAGTCTAAGATTTCACCTTCCGGTAACTTCACCACAAACTCCTTAATAAAGGTCGCTTGTCCGTCGTTAGATACCACTTCACACTCCCATTTCTTGATACCCATTATTTCCTGAGGTATCTGCATGGTCATGTCTTCTTTTACCTTCACCTGACATGCCAGACGCCAGTTGTTAGCCTGCTCTTTACGGGTGAAATAACCTGTTTCGGTTGGTAAGATTGAACCTGCACCACTATCTACCTGACAGCGACACATGGCACATGTACCACCTCCACCACAAGCTGAAGGAAGGAAGATTTTATTATCACCCAAAGCTGAAAGCAAGGTCTGGCCCGGGTCCACCACCAATTCTTTTTCACCATCGTTAATGTTGATGGTTACTTCTCCCGATGGCATTAGTTTTTTCTTAGCGTACAATAGAATCGACACCAAGGCAAGGATTACCATAAGGAAAATCGCTATACTGGTGAAGATTACTGTACTATCAATTGCTAATAATGTCATTTCTAATACGTTTTACTTTTTACAACTGAATTCCCATGAAACTCATAAATGCCACACCCATCAATCCGGTTACAATAAAGGTGATACCCAAACCTCGTAATGGGGCAGGCACATCTGAATATTGAATCTTTTCGCGGATGGCAGCAATACCAACAATAGCCAGTAACCAACCAATACCCGAACCAACACCGAATACAGTTGCTTCACCCAGGTTAGCATATTCACGCTCCTGCATAAATAACGAACCACCTAAGATGGCACAGTTTACAGCAATTAGCGGTAAGAAGATACCCAATTGAGTGTATAGTGTAGGAGCAAACTTCTCAACAATCATCTCAACCAGCTGCACCATTGATGCAATAACGGCGATAAACATGATGAAGCTTAAGAAGCTCAAGTCATAAGTTGCAAACTTATTTTCTAATCCAAGAAGGTTATCCAACCATACCAATGCACCTTCGCCTAACACATAATCGTTAAGCAGGTAGTTAACCGGTACGGTGATACTCAATACAAAAGTTACAGCCAATCCAAGACCTAAAGAGGTGTTCACGGTTTTTGATACTGCCAGGTATGAACACATACCAAAGAAGTAAGCGAATACCATGTTATCAATAAAGATTGACCGTATAAATATATTTACATAATCCATTTTTCTGCTTTTTTACAATTACGATTCTATCAAATCTTTATCTCGAGAACGCTGTACCCAAATAATGATACCTACCACAACCAATGCCATTGGAGGCAGAATCATGAAACCATTGTCCTGATACCCCCAATCATAAAATATTTGTGGTACTACCTGCAAAGATCCAAGACCAGGTAGAGTTAACTTACCTGTTCCTAACAATTCGCGGAAGAAAGCGACTACAATCAGTATAAAACCGTAACCAGCGCCGTTTCCTATACCATCGAGTACCGCAGGCCAAGGCTTGTTACCTAAAGCGAAGGCTTCCAGACGTCCCATGATGATACAGTTGGTAATAATCAGCCCGACAAATACCGATAGCTGCAAACTCACTTCATAAGCAAAGGCTTTCAACACCTGGTCTACTATAATTACCAATGATGCTACAACTACCAACTGCACAATAATACGAATACGTGAAGGAATGGTGTTACGCAACAATGATATAATCAGGTTTGAGAATACAGTTACAAACATTACAGAGATGGACAATACAATGGCCGGCTCCAATTTAACTGTTACCGCCAAAGCAGAACAGATACCCAACACCTGAATGGTAATGGGGTTTTGTGCTCCCAGAGGAGTTGTAATCAGCTTCAGATTCTTAGCTGAGAACAAAGGTTCTTTTTCACTACTCATCGTCACAATATTTTAGTTCTTTAAAAACTTTTCATAACCACTCAGGCAGTCTTCCAACATGGTGCCCACACCAACACTGGTAATTGTACCACCAGAGATACCATCCACTTTGTGAAGGTCGCCCTGAGACTGTCCTTTCTTAACTACTTCGATAGAAGCAAAAGTACCGTTATCATCAAACAGCTTTTTACCTTTGAAAGGGTCCTGAAAAATTGGTGTTGCAATTTCAGCACCTAATCCGGGTGTTTCCCCTTTATGACCAAAAGTTGCCCCGTAAACAGTGTTCTTGTCTTCGTCTAGTGATACATAACCCCAGATAGGGCCCCAAAGACCTTTACCTCTAACCGGAATCACATATTTAGTTGATCCGTTATCGAGTTTACACTCATAAATCGGGTACGCACGCTCAGCATTGTCTTTCCTCACCTCTTTGGCAAGGTCAACAGTAAACGCATCCAAACCAGATTGCTTTTCACCTTTAACATTGATTACATAAGCGCTTTGTCCGATGTATTTCTCGTATTTTGCTTCAGCATCAGCTGCTGTACTTTCAATCTGTACCGATTTCAGGATATCCATCTTTTTGGCTATCGCCGCATTTTTATCCTGCATTGGTTTTAACGATTGCGCTAAGAAGGCCAAGATAGCCGCTACCACAATCACCATAACAGATGCGTACAGAAAAGTATAAGTATTTCCTTGTCTATCCATTTTACTAATTATTTAGGCAGCTACACTAGCTCTTTTTAAACGTCGTTTGATATTTCCCTGAACCACATAGTGGTCGATAAGCGGCGCAAATGTGTTCATCAATAAGATGGCCAACATTACCCCTTCCGGATATGCCGGGTTGAATACACGTACCATGATGGCTAAGAAACCAATCAGGAATCCGTATATCCATTTACCTTTTTCTGTACGAGTGGCCGATACAGGATCTGTTGCCATAAACACAGCACCAAAAGCAAATCCGCCGATACATAAGTGATGTAAAGCATCTACCTGCATCAAGGTATTAGCACCCCAAAGGTTGAATAGTAATCCCATTACATACCCCCCTGCAAATACAGAAACCATAATTTTCCAGCTTCCAATACCTGTATAAATAAGAATGGCTGCTCCAATTAGAATAGCTATAGTTGAAGTTTCACCAATTGAACCAGGAATCATTCCAATAAAGCTCTCAAGGATAGAGTGGCTTGGAACAATGTTTGAAGCTGCTTCACCAAGTGGTGTAGCTCCCGAAAAACCATCAACAACACCTTCGCCTTTGGTTAATCCTGAAATCCATACCTGGTCGCCTGACATTTTTGACGGATAGGCAAAGAATAAGAAGGCACGTGCTACCAAAGCAGGGTTCCAGATATTCATTCCTGTTCCACCGAATACCTCTTTACCAATTACAACAGCAAAGATTGTAGCTACAGCCACCATCCATAATGGAATATCAACTGGTAATATCAAAGGAATTAACATACCCGATACAAGAAAACCTTCCTGTACTTCGTGCCCACGAAGCTGAGCAAACATAAACTCAACGCCCAGACCAACACCATATGACACAATTACAATTGGTAATACTTTCAATGCTCCATGACCAAGCTCTGCCCAGAAAGAAGCCTCAACACCCATTGCCAGAAAATGCTGGTAACCAGTGTTCCAAATACCAAAGAGCAAGGCTGGAATCAATGACTTCACCACCAATGCCATGGTACGTTTCAAATCAACCGCATCGCGCACATGAACTCCATTTTTGTTCGTCGTATTCGGAACGAAGAACAGTGTTTCCAGTGCATCGAAGGTCGAATGAAATTTCTCAAACTTCCCGCCCTTTTGAACGTGAGGTTTGATGTTATCTAATAAATTTCTTAACGCTTTCAATGTATATTAGTTTTATAGTTATTAGTCAGTGGTCAGTAGTTTATTTCCAATCACTACTATCTTCTGACTACTGACTAAATTAACTTAACTCTTTAATCATTAAATCAATACCCTTACGCAATGTGGTTTGTAAAGGCTGCTTTGATGTACACACAAACTCACAAAGAGCAATGTCTTCCTCAGCCAATTCATAAATACCCAATTGCTCCATCTTATCAATGTCTTCTACAAGAATAGATCTGAATAAGAATTCAGGAAGGATATCCATCGGTAACACCTGGTCGTATTGACCCGATACCACAAATGAACGCAGTCCACCGTGCATGTTGGCATCCAAACGGTATTCTTTCTTTTTGTTTAACCAGCTAAAGAAAGAACGCGACATACTGAATTTATTGAATCCTGGCATTGCCCAACCCATAAACTCATAGTAATCACCTTCCGGAATAACTGTCACTTGCGAATGGTATGCTCCCAAATAACCGTCATCTTCAACCTGAGTTCCGGTTAGTACATTACCACTGATATACCTTAGATTATTGTCTGTTATAACATTATTTTTCACCAATGTAGAGATGCTGGCGCCTATTTTTGTCCGGTAATAACCCTTTTTCTCAACTTCACTTCCTGCTAACACAACTATACGATCGGCATCATAGATACCTTCGCTAAATAGTTTACCAATAGCAATAATCTCCTGCGGCTGAGCTACCCAAACAACTTCACCTTTGTTAATCGGCATGGTGTGATGAATCTGTACACCTACATTACCGACCGGGTGTGGGCCGCTAAATGCATGAACAGTTACATCTTTAAGATTTTTGAAAGCTTTTGAAGCAGTATCATTTTGAACACCTATATGAACATTGTCACATAGTTGTTTAATCACATTTATACCAGCCTGCAATGCTTCTTCCTGTCCTGAAAGGATAAAATCCATGTCAGGTGCCAAAGGCGCACTGTCAAAGCCTGAAATAAAGAATGCTTTAGGTGTTTCATCAGCATTTGCAATAACGTCATATGGACGTTTGCGGATAAACGGCCAAAGACCACCTGCCTGCAGCTTCTCAATGATTTGTTCTTTTGTTAAGTCTGCTGGATTAGCACTTCCGAACTGCTCTTTCTCATCAGAACCATCAGCCTTAACGACTACTTCTAGAATTTTACGGCGTTCGCCGCGGTTAACCGCAGCCAACTCTCCACTTACTGGAGACACAAATTTTACTTCCGGACGATACTTGTCGAAAAATAAAACTGTACCCGCTTTCACCTTGTCCCCAACCTTTACAGCCATTTTAGGAACCACACCATGAAAATCAGTGGGTTTCATTGCAAAAAGCTCGGGTAATTCAGCCTGACCAAAAACTTTATCGGCTTTGCCGGTAAGTTGGATATCAAGACCTTTTTTGATTTTTATTACCTCTGACATGTTTGAAAAACGGTTTTTTTATTTTTACGCGCAAAAGTACATAAATTTATCACTAATCCATATATATTGCGGTTGTAAAACACATGCTATCATGAGGTATTTTAGGAAAATTAACGGTTTGAAAGGGGTAAAAAAGATTTTTTGCTCTCGATTACCAAAAGATTGGATTATTTATTCTTTAATCATTGTAATTTATACAACATCGATTCATAACAGTATTGGTAATACCCCTGTTAAAACAGCCTCGAATATCAAAACGGTTCAATTGTATAAAAAAGGATGGAACATGTCCTATCCCATCATCAATCTTTATCCTCAGGAACAGCTAACGCTTGAATTTGATGATTTTGCATATGAATCTAAGAACTACCAATACAGCATTATCCACTGTACCTCTGACTGGGAAGAATCGAACCTGATGCAAACAGAATATGTTGATGGCTTTATGCCCAATAGCATTGAAGACTATCAATATTCCTTTAATACGACTTTTGATTACATACATTATACACTCGATTTTCCTAATAGGGATATCAAGCTTAAACTATCAGGCAATTACATTATCAAAGTATTTGAATTAGGCAAAGAAGACCATCCGGTATTGATACGCCCCTTTTATGTAACAGAACAACTGGTGAGTATTTTCCCGCGGATTAAATATACATCTAATTCCAACTTCAGAGAATCGATGCAGGAAGTAAACTTTACCATTCAACACCCCAACTTCAGGATCAATAACCCTCGTGAGGAAGTTAAGGTAATTCTGCAACAAAATGGCCGGTGGGATAACCAGATTGATGACCTGAAACCATTATTTATCCGTAACCAGGAATTGGATTATTCATACAACCGTGAAAATTTGTTTGATGGCGGTAACGAATACCGTTGGCTGGACATAAGAAGTACACGTTTTGCTCCAGAGCATGTTGATAACATCTCATTTTTCGACCCACATTATCACTTTACACTCTTTCCTGATAAATTTTTAAGTCAAAAACCGTACTTCTATCGTGAAGATTTTAATGGCAAATATTATATCGAGGTAAAAGAAAATCGCGACCCATATATTGAAGCTGATTATGTATATGTGCATTTTAAATTACCTGTTCAAGCTCCATATGTGGATGGACAAATTTATGTTTCCGGAGGATTAAGTGACTGGCAGTTAAACAAAGCCAACCGAATGGAATATAACTACAATACACATACCTATGAGTTAACCATGCTTCTCAAGCAAGGGTTCTATAACTACCAGTACCACTTTCTTGAAAATAATCATACAAAAGCTGAAGTAGAGCGCTTTGACGGTAATTATGGCCAAACCGAAAATGATTATATCATATATGTGTATTTTCAAACTGTGAGTGATAATTATGAGCGTTTGATTGGTGTGAATATTTCCAATTCGTTAAAGTATAGTGTGAAGGGGAAGTAATCCACAACATGATATATGTAACAATTGTAATTCCAACTTGAAAATGAAACTACTTCAACTTCCTCCGATACCATCACCTATGATAATTTGAAACTTCCCAAGTTCAAACCCTGACAAATCACATAAATAATTCACCTTAAACCCTGACAAATTTCATATACATCGTTTTTTTTATTTCATAGATTTGTTTCACTTCGATTTAGAGGTCATTGATTGAAGTTGTATTCCGTTCGTTAAGGTCATAAATTTGACTCAAATAAGAACCAAATAAAATAGAATCTATGCCAAAAGGAATTTTTCAAGTACCGCCGGCTGTAAACGAGCCGATTAAGAGCTACGCTCCAGGAACACCAGAGCGTGCCGAATTAAAAAAAATGTTAGAAGATCTTCGCTCTCAAGAGTTAGATATCCCAATGTTTATTGGTGGCGAAGAAATCCGTACAGGTAATAAAAAACGTATCCACCCTCCTCACGAAATTGCACATACTTTAGGTCATTACCACCAGGGAGATGAAACACATGTTCATAAGGCTATTGATGCTGCTTTAAATGCTCGTGAACAATGGGTTAACCTTAGTTGGGAGCACCGCGCAGCTATCTTCTTAAAAGCTGCTGATTTATTAGCTGGTCCTTATCGTCAGTTGATTAATGCTGCGACCATGCTAGGTCAGTCAAAAAATGCTTTCCAGGCTGAGATTGATTCGGCTTGTGAGTTAGCTGACTTCTTCCGATTTAACGTGCAGTACATGACTGAGATTTATGCTGGTCAGCCTGAATCAGCTCCTGGCATTTGGGATCGCGTTGAGTACCGTCCGTTAGAAGGTTTCGTATTCGCATTAACTCCTTTTAACTTTACATCTATTGCCGGTAACCTTCAGACAGCTCCTGCCATGATGGGTAACGTTACTGTTTGGAAACCTTCAAAGACTGCTGTTTACTCGGCTTATTTCTTAATGAAGTTATTCAAAGAAGCTGGTGTACCTGACGGTGTTATTAACCTTGTTTATGCATCAGGTCCTGTTGCTGCTAAAGAAATTTTCTCTCATCCTGATTTCGCAGGTTTCCACTTTACTGGTTCTACAGGCGTATTCCAGAGCACATGGAAAGCGATTGGCGATAACATTGAGAAATATAAGACATACCCACGTATAGTTGGTGAAACAGGTGGTAAAGATTACATCTTAGCGCACAAATCATGTGACACTAAAGCTGTTGCAACTGCTATCGTTCGAGGTGCTTTCGAGTACCAGGGACAGAAGTGTTCAGCTGCATCACGTGCATATATGCCTGCCAGCTGCTGGGACGAAATCCTGGGCTACGTAAAAGAGCAGATGAAAGAAGTGAAAATGGGGCCTCCAGAAGACTTCAGCAATTTTGTAAATGCTGTAATCGACGAGACTTCATTTGACATATTAGCAGGTGCGATTGATGAAGCAAAAGCCAGCAACGAAGCTGAAATTGTTGTTGGTGGTGGTCACGATAAGTCAGTTGGTTACTTTATTGAACCTACTATCATCGTTACAACTAATCCAATGTATCGCACAATGGAAGAAGAGCTGTTTGGCCCTGTATTAACCATTTATGTGTATGACGATAACAAGTTTGAGGAAACAATGGATATCCTTGATAAAACTTCAATCTACGCATTAACAGGTGCTATTTTCGCTCAGGATCGTTACGTTATTGAGCAGGCTACTAAGCGTTTGGTTGACACAGCTGGTAACTTCTATATCAATGATAAACCAACCGGTGCCGTTGTAGGACAGCAGCCATTTGGCGGATCACGCGGATCAGGTACAAACGATAAGGCAGGTTCTGCAATTAACTTAATGCGTTGGGTAAGCCCACGTACCATTAAGGAAAACTTTGTTCCGCCTCACGATTTCAAATATCCATTCTTAGCAGAGTAGATAATTAGATCGAGAGACCATTAGCATAAAAGAAAGGCTCCTTATTGGGAGCCTTTCTTTTTGAATCAAACCTGATTCGTCATATATATACTAAAGGTGTGATTTGAGCGAATGTAAAAAACGCTTGGTATAGCGTCGTTGCAAACATTGGATATACTTCACGAATATCAATTCGTAAATCGTTTCATTTTCATCTATTTCTTTCAGGCTGGCATAATACCTGGCCAATTCAATCAGGTAAAGAGGATTAGAATTTATCTGCTGCATATTTCTAAGTCCTTGATGATAACCTATTGGTCTTCCAAATTTGATCCGATTTAAATCTATCAGGGAGTATGAGAAAGCACCGGTTGGCATTTGCTTAACCAATATATTGGAGCCATTAAAGTCTTTATGGTAAATACCATTAGGGTGCAGGCCATTAGCCATAAATCGCACAAAACCACCCAGTATCACTTCCTTTTCTGGTACATCATTATTCAGTACATACGTCATATGATAATCGACCTCCTCAAAATCGGAAATGTAGTAGGCCCTCTTTAAAAAGCGCCAACGATTATAAATCTCAACAAAAGCAATTGGTGCCGGCGTACTTATTCCAAGTTTTAATAGCTTTTGTCCATACTCAAAGGAACGTTGAGCTTTCGACTTTCGAAAATAAGAGTACATCAGTCGATTAAAAACTGTAGGCTTACCAAAAGATTTCACACACAGGTTACGTCCATTCACACTTATTTTCTTAATCTTATTCCTTGCATCCTTTATCCATTCACCTCCATTTTCAAAATTGCATTCAATCTCCTTTATGAAACTGTTAAGCTCTTTATAATCTCCACTTAATACGATCTTTTTCATCTGTTTAAAATTTATCTTCATATGTCAGATGGAACTCTCGATGAATTTTAACCAAGCTCTTGAGTGTAGTTTAGCATGCTAAAATTCATGTTCGTTTCATAAAATCTATCACTTGATAAGTACAAACATATCACAACTAAAGCAGGAAAAATTTTAGTTTAGGATGAAGTCGATAAATTGATATTTGAAAGGTCAAAATGGGTAATTAAACCAATGAAAAATACGCGATTTACCTTAGATTGTTATTCGATAAAACACTACATTTGTACAAATCTCTTGTGATGAATTGGTCGAATTTTAAAAAATACATTAAGCCACTTATCAGTAATAAGTTCTTTTTAGCAACGATTGCTTTTATTGTGTGGATTACTGTATTTGATCAAAACAGCTTAATTGACCGTTACCGGCTGGCTTCACGCATTACTCAGTTAGAGAAGCAAAAAGAGCATTACATACAGGAGATCGAACAAAACAACCGAAAGATGAAAGAACTTCAGAGTAGTACTGAAAACCTTGAGAAGTTTGCCCGCGAAGAATACCTTATGAAAAAAGAAAATGAAGTTATTTTTGTGGTGGAAGAAGAATAGGGTTATGGGTTTTGAGTTCTGAGTTAGGGTTTTAAAGGAGGTTTATTCATAAAATTAAATTACACAACTGATTAACAGCATTTTTAAATGAATATATATAAACTGCTAAGTGTCATCTACTATGTAGGAATGGCGCTTGTTTTTTTAGGGGTATTGATGCATATAAGTGACCTGAGCTATGGTGCCTGGGTGTTTTCTACAGGAGCATTTGTAATGATTGCTATCCGCTTTTATAACCGAACGATTGGAAAACCTGAAAATCAGCGCGTTTATACTATTTTACTGTATAGCTCACTAATGTTGGCTCCAGCCGCATGGGCTATGTTAACCTATCGTCGTTATTGGGTTATTTTTATTCTTTTAACAGCTGTTCTTGACACTTATGCCAGCTTCCGCCGGATCAGAAAGTAAATTACTCCTTTTCCAACTGGCGATAATATCCAAGAAGCTCAGAACTTTCAAAAACATCCGGTTCATTATGCTTCATTTTCTCATACAGGCTTAAAGCAGCATCAAATACAGGCGTTTTTTCAAGAAAATGGGCATGGGTATAGTTCAGGTATTTGACAACTCTAAAAGCATTAAATACTTCGTAAAAACGCTTCTGAAAGATGTTCAGAGAGCCGCAATTATCTTTTACCGGCTTCAGTGCTTTAATAAAATCCAAATTCATCAGATAACTTCTGAAGCGCCCGCTTAACTGGTGAGCAAAATCCTCAAAATCATCATCCTTGGTTTCAAACAATTGATCTTTTACATCCAGAAACTCCTTCAGATCAATAAAAGCCTGTAAGTTATAAGTTCGGTATTCATCTCCAGATTCCAACAACTTATTAATTGTAGGTCCGGTACCGAAAGGCACTCTTTCAGATGGACGGGCAGATGGATATACACAAGTGTTGTTAACCTCACCAAACATACCTTGAGGAATAACCTTCTGTAGAAAATAGAAATCTTCTCCCGCTTGTTTTCCAGGCATACCTCCTGCCTTCACATAAGCTTCGGCAGTGCAGGAAAAGCAGGAACCAACAGTATGATAGGCATGCGGAAAACCAGCATAGCGTAAAGCTTGTATATAGTATCGAAGATGCAACTCATATTCTGCAATGGCAGAATAGACAGCTTCATCCAAGTCTCCATGTAATGGATGCTCAAAATGGATTGTACAGCCATTATACTTATTGGTTAAATAAGCCTTATAAATAGCTTCAAAATAATTGTTCTCAACCGTTGTGTCAGCATCAAGTGAGATAATGACACCATCCGGCTTATTTTGCCTGTAAAAAGCATAAGCTGCATAGTCCATCCCTGTTTTACGGGCGTGTCCAACACCTGCATGCTTTTTTGGTACATCAAAGTCTGTTAAAACCGTTAGCAAAAAGCCTGTTTTATTTGATTCTGCATACTGGTTTTGTATGAATTCCAACAAATCGTGCTGCCTTTTCACAATCAAATCTGCGGCACCCTCAGGATAGTTGAAAACTAAAATGACTTCAACACTTCTTTTACAACACCTCTTCGCTTCCATCAAGCTATTCAGCATAATTGGCAGGGTGTCTTCTTCAAGGTATACAGGAACAACAACCTTTAAATCACTCTCACCAACTTGTTCAACCTGAACTTTATGTCTGGCAAAATATTTTGTAAAAACCTTACTCATAAAACTAAAAAAGGCAGAAGCCTGCTGACCTCTGCCCCTCTTTTAATATCTTAACTTTTATTGTTTGGCAGCCGCATGACGTGCATTCAATGCCTCAACAATTTCGTTGGTAATGTCTACTCCTGGTGCTGCATACAAAACGTTATCTCCAAGCGTATTACTTAAAATTACTTTATAAGGATTGCTTTTAGCATATTCCTCTAGGTAGTTCATTAATGTGTCGCGCAATTGGCGATTTAACTTATCTTGTTCTACCATTAATTCGTTTGTCAGCTGTTGGTTTAATTGCTGTAATTCTTGTTCTTTCTGTGCTAAACGCTGCTGCTCTTTCTGAGCCCGCTCCATACTTAAGAATCCATTATTTTGCACTTTACGCTGAAACTCAACAGCATCCTGCTGAAACACCTTAGCCTTCTCATTGAAATCAGCTCTTGAAGCCTCTTCCTTACTCATTAGCTGCTCATTTACTTCTTTCGCAAATGTATAGTTTAAAAGCAATGAGTCGGTATTAATGTATGCAAATGGAAAGAAGTCATCCGATTGCGCAGCACCTGTAACTGCTTTAGCTTGTTCATTTCCTGAGTTGGTACAACTTGATAAAAATATAATAATAACAGCTACTAATCCTACTTTATTCAACACTGTTGATAATTGTTTCATACTCTCCCTAGTGAAATTTAACCTTTTGTTTTTACGGAGAACAAATATAAGTGATTACCCTACATATAAAAATATTTGCTCCTTTTTTTTCCCTGTCAGATGTCCCTATGATAGCAGTAAAAACCAAATCAAACTCTGGTTAATATTGTAGCGCGTCAATTTTCATCATAACCTGATATTAGAAAAATGATCGTGAGCGACGACGGTATTTGGATCCTGAACCATCTATACCTGGTGCACTGCAAGGAACAGCACCACGTACCTTACGTCGTTTACTTCCCTGGTTAAAGCGATAAATCAAGGTTAACTCATTGGCTCCATTGCTATACCCACTAAGTTCCGATAGTGTCCAGTCATAGCTATAAGCAAAACGTGCAGGTCCAACATTAATTCCAAGAATAAAGATCAAACCATCGTTGTTTATTAGCCCCCCATCCGATGCAAAAGGTATACCTCTGTACCATAAACCCAGTTCCATCGGATTGATATACCAATAGGTACCAATATCAAGTTGATTAAAGTCTTGCTGCATCCTATAATTAAATGCCAGCGTAATACTCTGCTCATCATTACGTCGCATCTTATCTTTATACCTGTATTTATACCCGCCGTAAACAGATGTTTTAAATGGATTGTATGTTTGTATATCGGTCGTACCCTGATCACTTTTCACAAGATTGTGAAGCGCAAATCCAAACCAGAAATCATTATTATAGATCATACCTGAAACAGCAGCATCAAATTGCTTATGATTAAACTGCTCATTGCCGGATATTGAACCCGGAATAGTAGACCCATTACTCCCTTGATCGGAAGGAAAAATAGCGCCCATTAAATCAAGATTACGTTCTTTATACATAAACTCAATTCCCGGACGCACAAATAATTCACGAGCCACCTCAAACTCGTATGAATACAGAACGCTTATATCCTGACGAACCAGAAGTCCGTTTCCACTGTCATCGCGCATCACCATGATACCAATGCCACTGCTGTAATCCTCAAAAAAATGATCGGCTGCTAATGCATACGAACGGTATGTATTTGGAATACCCGGCCATTGGTCACGATAAGTCATACTCAATCGTGTCCCTTGGGTTAGCCCGGTAAATGAAGGACTAAGATACATTGGAGCAGCGTACATCTGAGAAAAAGATACATCCTGTGCGTAGCTGCTATAACTTAGCACACAGAGTATCATCAGGATGCCTCTTTTAACAGTACTATTTACTCTTCCGCATGTATGCTTCATTTTTATCATACTCTCATTATCTCACTAATAATACACTTCCAGCTTTATTAAACTCTCTGCTGTTGGTAAACTTACCGGATACTTTATAAACATAAACTGCCTGAGGAGCTAATTGTCCTTTGTAATTACCATCCCAGCCTTCATCAATATCCTGTGATTCATAAATCAATTGTCCCCATCGGTTAAATATCTGTATATGGTATTGCTCAACATCTCGATGTTTTGGTTTGAATATAGCATCATTACGCTCTCCAATTACACCCGAATTACCTGATCCTCCAGGTCGAGGCCTAAAGGCGGTAGGAAACTCTACAAAACCACTCATATGCGCTTCTACAACATCTTCTTTAGTAAATCTGTTTTCGCATCCATACAGGTTACGCACCGTTAAGCTTATATCATAGATACCTTCCTGGCTATAAGTATATGATGGATTTTGAACTTCAGAGGTTTGTCCATCACCAAATTCCCAGAACCAACTGATTGCATCAATTGACAGATCATAACACCTGATTTCGTCCTGTGGTAAGTACACAACTTCAGGGCCAACATTAAAGTCTGCTACCGGATGATCATGAACCACGATTTTGTGAGTATAAACTGCATCGTTGCCATCCGGACCTGCTACTGTTAAGACCGCCGTATAAGTTCCGGCTTGTTCATATGTATACTCTGGTCCACCAACATTTGTTGTGCTTAAGGTTTCTCCATCACCAAAATCCCAGGTATAATTGCTTCCGCCCACGGAGTAATTAGTAAACTTAACCTTCAACGGGAAACAGCCTTGTTCAACATCCACAATAAATCCTGCCTCTGGTACTTCTTTGTACTCAATGGTTACTTCATCGAATGCTTCACAGCCATCTGTGGTAATAGTCCAACGGAATGTGCTTTTACCAACTGGCAAGTCACGAACGGTCGTATTAAAGAATTCAGGATCATCAAAAGTGCCTCCTCCTGCAACTACGGTCCATCGACCTTTAAGTTGTCCCGGGTTCTGTGCCTGCATAGCATAGTCTGCCTCGTAGCTTACATCATCTTCACCGGCATAAGGTGTAGCTTTGTTACTTACAATTGTCACTTTATCTTCTGTGGTACAATCACCATATGCGATGGTCCACATGTAGATATTTTCACCATATCCTATTTCGGTAACCATTGTATTATGCTTACCTGCATCTTCAAACGTACCACTGCCGCTAACAACCGACCAGCTACCAACACCATCAACAGGGTTATTCGCATTCAGAACGATGTAATTCTCACAAGTAGTGCGATCATCACCTGCTGCTGATTGATCTGGTATCTTATTAAAAATAGTAACCTGATCTGAAGTAAAACACGAACCGTTTTTGATGGTCCACATCAAAATATTCTCACCAAATCCAAGGTTTCGTATAGTAGTTTTAGCATCAGTTGCGCTATCAAAATCACCTTTACCAGATACTAATGACCAAGTGGCTTCTGTAAACAGTTTCGCTTGTGGTATATTGGCGTCTAATTGCGACCAATCTTTACAATCTTCAATATCCGGTCCTGCTTGTGCAATATCTGCCGCGTTATTGGTGATCTTAATCACTTTGTACAAGTCACATTGCCCTTGCGTAATAGTCCACCTTAGAACATTTTCGCCCGGATTCAGATTGGATATCGTCGCTGTTGGATTTGCAGGATCATCAAAATTACCTGCTCCAATATCAATGCTCCACAATCCTGTACCAAATTCTGGTGCTTCCGCTTTCAGCTTGATAAAATCATAACATATTTCTTCATCTGCTCCAGGATAAGGAATTGACGGTTCATTGTTAATCACTCGTATTTCATCAGATGACGAACAAACACCATTGGTAACAGTCCATCGGAACACATTATCACCTTTTGACAAGCCTGTAACAGTAGATTTCTCATTATTGAGATCTGTAATTGAAGCCGATCCCATTAGCACCTCCCATTTTCCATTTCCTACAACTGGATCAGTCGCATCTAATGTGGTATTATCCACACACAGTTCCTGAAGGTTACCCGCATAAGCCGTACTAGGCGAATTATTGGTCAGATTCACTTCTGAGAAGGTTTCACAGCCACGGTAATTAATGGTCCATCGTATCAAATTAGCACCTTTCGCTAAATTGGAAACTTTAGAGTTCGGATTATTCACATCTTCGAAGATGGCCTGACTTGTTCCTCCTACAACCGTCCAGGTTCCTACACCAGGATTAGCAGTATTACCTTCCAGTTGCGTTTCATCGCTACAGAGTTGCTGGGTTTCGCCCGCAATAGCTTCAATTCGGTTATAACTTATCATTACATCCGATACAGAAACACATGCATTATGCGTCACTGTCCAACGGAACAGGTTATCACCAAAGGCCAAATCTGAAACAGTCGGATTAGCTTCGTCCATGCTGCTAAAATCAGCAGATCCATTAAGGATGCTCCATTCCCCATCTCCTTTAGCAGGGTCGTTAGCGTTAAGAACTGTGTTATTATTATCACACAAGGACTGGTTATCACCAGCAAATGCTGTCGAAGGACTATCATTAGTGATGATTACTTTACTAGTATCCGTACATCCGCCATAACTAATGGTCCAGATTAAAGTATTATCTCCTTGTTCTAACCCTCGCACCTTTGTATAAGGGCTTCCCTGATTGTCGAAATTAGCTGAACCTGAGCCTGCTTCTACACCCCATGTTCCTATACCCGGGTGAGCTGAATTTGCACTCAAGATTGCTGTATCCGCACAAAGCACCTGATTATTACCAGCTATTGCCTCTAAGTAATTATTGGAAATATTTACTTCGTCCGTTGAGATACAACCTTGATTGTCTACAATCCATCTGAAACGATTAACGCCGGTACCCAAACCAGTAACTTCCGACTTTGGATCCGTTGGATCGGTTATCGTCCCTGAACCTGCCACCAACTCCCAACGACCAATACCTCTGCCAGATAATACAGGTCCGGCACTTAGGAAGGTATGATCAACACATAATCCTTCAACCACATCTTCTCCTGCATTGGCAATATCTGGCTCATTATTAATGATTTCAATTGTATCTGTTAATGAACAATTATTATTATTGATTGTCCAAACCAACTTATTTTGTCCGGGAGCCAAACGTTTTGCCCAATTTTCATCAAGTGCATCGGGCTCTACATAACCTTCAGTAACAGTCCATTCTCCAACACCATACGTTGGAGTGTTAGGTTTAAGCTTTAAGGAGTCGACACAAATAATCTTATCCTCACCTGCATCTGGGGTTGTTGGTGTATTGTTGCTTATCGTTACGTAAGCTTCGCTGTAGCACTTATCAAGCGAAATTCGGTATTTAAGCGTATTTACACCCTGACTCAGTCCTCTGATAAAGGTAGATGGTGAGGTATCGTCATCAAAGGTACCACCACCACTCACAACCGACCATTGAACTATTCCTCTTCCCGGCATAGGTTCGACTGCACTTAATTCATATTCATCACTGGCACAAATCTCATCATCATCACCTGCGTTGGCCTGTGCGACCATATTATTTGTGATAACTACATTATCGCTTGATTGAGTGCTTCCATTATATAAGGTCCAAACAAATTCATTATTGCCTTCATCGAGTCCTCTGACCCACGTATTATATTTTGTTTTATCATCGAAAACTCCGGCCCCATCAACCACACTCCATTCTCCTAAAGCATTGATTGGTTCATTCGCTGATAATTGAATTGCACCGGTACAGGTTGTATCGTTTCTTCCTGCATTAGATTCTTCAATTGAACCATTGGTTATGGTCACATCAGAATAGTAACTACAAACTCCGTTCGTTACAGTCCATCGGAATACACTTTCACCTCTGCGCAGGTCAGTTACTTGAGTACCAGCTATGGTTGGATCAATTAATACTCCACCACCTGAAACCAGAGACCATAGACCCGAACCAACTTCCGGATCATCAGCTGCTAAGACAGCGGTTGAGCCTGCCACTGTAAATGGATCGCCGGCCGACACTTCACGTTTATCACCTTCAGAATCGATATAGTATGGATTATCATTTGAAACGATAATACTATCGGAAGACCTACAACCATCATGAGTAATAGTCCATACAAAACCATTCTTACCGTAATCTAATCCTCCCATTAATATTGTCGGCTTATTTTTGTCCTCAGGTTTATATGTACCTCCACCTAATCCTGAAATCAGAGACCATTCGCCTTCATCACCCGAATCGGGAACATTACCGTTTAATGTCACTGTTTTACCACAAATAACAGTGTCTTTACCTGCATAAACTTCAACATGTTGATTGGTAATCTTCAAGTCTGCATTTGATGAACAGCCATTGTGCTGAATGGTCCATCTTAAAATGTTTACGCCATGAGCCAAACCAGTTACCCTTGTATCCTCAGCATTAACATCATCAAATTGCGCCGATCCTTGAATAACTGACCAGAAACCTGTTTCACCAAAGGCTGCAGATGGAGTATTACCTGTTAAAATGGTTTCATAAGAACAAATGATTTGTTCTGCCCCAACAGTTGCCTGGGTGGCAGAATTATTTGTTATTATAATCTCGTCATAACTTTCACATCCGTTTTTGGTCAATGTCCACCTAAGTGTGTTATTACCTCTACCCAATCCAGTAACATCAGTTTTTGGATCGGTACCATTGGCAAATACACCAATACCCATACCGGTAGGTATTGACCATTGACTTGTTACACCTGCTGCAGGAATAGTTGCATCCAATGTAAAGACATCACCGCATAAGGTAACATCATCACCGGCAAATACATCAAGCGCATTGTTCCGTATTACTACAGTTGCCACCTTAGTACATGAGCCATTTTGCAGTGTCCACGTTAATTTGGTTTCACCTTTAGGCAAGTTACTCAGGTTAATATTTGTTGAATTGGCATTTGGTGTAATAGTAGCAGAACCTGCCACAACATTCCAGGTACCTGTTTCGCCTGGCAGTGCTGTTGCTGTTGCAGATATTGATGTAGCATCCGATTGGCAAACCAAATCTATTGTATCAGCCACTGCACCACTGTTATCGAATATTTGTGGTTCGGTTGGCACATTGTTCATTACATTAATGGAGGCCTTGCTTTCACATGCATTTTTAACAACTGTCCACTCAATGGTATTTAATCCCGGAGCCAAATCACTTATAATTGCAATATTAGCACTTACTGGAGTTGTTATATTTCCTCCACCAGTAGTGATGGTCCAATAGCCACTTTGTGCATCAATTGGAATGGCTGAACCGGTAACAACAACAGTACCGTCGCATGTTGAAGTATGGTTAGCACTCACACTAACAGTTATTTCATCGTTCCACAAGGTCACTTCATCCGAAATTGAGCAACCCGTTGTATTATCTGTTACTGTCCATAAGAATGTGTTCTCACCTTGTGAAATACCACTTATATTCGCATTGTAAAGGTTCTCTTCACCCGCATCTATGGTTGCTGTTCCTTTAAGCACTGTCCAGCGACCAATAAAACCTGCTCCCGGATTAGCTGCGTTCAATTGGTGTGTACTGCTACACACGCCGGACTCATCGGTTCCGGCATTAGCCACCGGTAAAGGATTTACGGTTACCAATAGTTCATCTGAAACCTCACCATTGCCACAAACATTAACAGCCATGGCTCTTATTTCACCAGTGAAATTATTATAACCAGTCTTAACATCTACAACTATTTCAGTACCATTATTATCTCCAACAAACTCCAGTCCTTCCGGTATTGTCCATACATAAGTGTTGGCATCAGCTACAGGATTAATGCTATAACGCATGCCTGTTTCTCCTTCACAAACAGATACTGGACCTGTTGGTGTATTGGCTTTGCCTGGCAACGGATCGGCCGTTAATACCAATTGTGAAGCAACACCTGAGTTACATGCATTGACACCTTTCACTTCAATATTAGCACTTCCGGTAAAGGAATCAGAAATCTGAACGGTAATAGTCGTGGTACCATTTCCTGTTAATATGCTACCAACAGCTGCCGGTACAGTCCAATCATATGAATCAGCACCAGTAATTGGATCAACTGAATAACTTTGAGTACTACCTTGGCAGACGATCATGTTACCAGTTATTGTTCCTGCATCTTCAGGATTTTGTATCACGTTAACTGTTATACGCGTTCCATCGGCAAATGGTACATCACAGCCATTGCTATCCTTAACTGATAACAATTGATATTCCGTTGTTTCAAGTGGTGAAACTTCCAAAGTAAACTGATTACCTGCCAATGGAATCGCATTCACTGTTTTTGCTACTCCACCTTCAGAATACGTCACCTTATAATCCGGTGATCCGGTAGGGAATGTAAAGATAAGCTCAGATTTTTCACCGTAACAAATTGTTGAATTAGCAGGATCAATAGCCATAGTAACACCTGGTAGCTCGTTAACTGTGATACTCATGCTACCGCTTACCGAACCATCACAATTACCATCATTTACTGAAACCAATGAATACGTTCTGTCAGTAAGAGGTGATACGGTAATTACTGTATCTGGTGTCGTAATATTTAATGTTGTGTTGACTACTCCATCGTTATAAACCACTGTCCAAGGTCGCTCACCTTCAACCAGTCTAATACGGAACTGCGTACTTTCACCTTCACAAATTTCATCAGCTCCCAGTAATGAAATATTAGCACTTGGTAATTTATTAACCACTACTGTTGCCTCACTACCATCACTACCGCCTTTATTACATCCGGCATCCTCAACTGAGCTTACACTGTAAACAGTTGTGACGCTTGGATTAACTGATATGGTTGTATTAGCAGATGTGAGATTATACGGATTGCCATCACTTAAAGTAACTTCTAATGGATTAGCAGCACTAACCGGATAATTACTTACTGTGAGCTGCAATGTTGTTGATTCACCTTCGCAAATTGTTGCATCGTTAGCGATGGTAACAACTGCTTCCGGTTGGGTAATGGTCACACTTGTGCTAGCGGAGCAATTCTCCCCTAACAAGTAGTTGGCATTTCCACTTACATTATCAACCACTGTCAAACTATAGTCACCTGCAAAAAGATTAGAAATTGTGTAATTTGAATTGGCTTCTACATTATTAAATTCCTGACTGTAAGAACCAGCACCAGATACAATAACCTTGTAATAGTCAGGTGCTGCTGCCTCACCACCTGTAATTCGATAGGTGATGGTTCCTGTATTTGCGCCATTGCAGGTCACATCTGTTTTAGTCGCGCTAATGCCTAGTGCAGCAGGCTCATTTATGCTTACATTCTGTGTAATTACAGTTCCATTATTATCTGTTACCTCTATTGTGTAAATATCTTGGGCTAACCCTGTTTCAATTAAGGCATCCGCATTAACCAAGCGAACAATAAATCCTCCTGAGTTAATAAGTGAGATGGTATATGGCGCCTCTCCACCTAAGGCTGTAACTGAAATTTCACCATTATTAGCTCCGTTACATGGTTGTATGTCTTTTTTACTCACCGACATTGTTAGTGCCATATCAGGCTCAGATACAATAATATCAACAATGCTTTCGGCACAACTATTATCATCCTCCACTGTAACGGTATATTTACCTGCTACAAGTCCAGTTGGATTAACTGTATTTTGTAGGATACCACCAATTGGTGTTCCTGAGAAATCAACACCTGTCCATTTTATTGTTTTATTTCCTGTTCCACCTGCTACGCTAATGATAATCGAACCGTCGCTACCTCCATTGGCACTTACATTCGATGTACTTATCCAATTAAGCACTAAAGCATCTGAAGGTTCATTGACTGTGACATTAAAGGTTGCACTATTACATCCATTATCATCAATAACCACTAATGAATAATTGCCCGCAACAAGGTTTGATTGACTTGCCACATCCTGAACTAAATCCGGATCAGGGCCTGTCCACTGATATTCATATGAGCCAATACCGCCAGTAACTGATACTTCAATCTCACCGGTTCGTTGTCCCGTACATTCAACATCAACCAGATTATCAAGTGTGATAATGATTTCATCAGGTTGACCAACGGTATATACCTTCTCTACAGAACACCCGGATGCTACATCAATAATCACCACACGGTAATCACCGGCAATTAAACCAGATTGATTACGCTGACCTGCAACTAAATTACTACCTGATGGTCCGGTCCATAAGAATTGATAACCTGTTCCTCCTGTTACTTGAGGTAAAGAAATAGAACCGTTATCTCCACCGTAACAACTAACACCTGTAATATTAGCGTTCACCTGAATATCAACATCAATACCTACAAGTATTGTCTCCTCAACCCAACAATTGGCAGGAGTACGCGAGTCTGTTACACGCACACGATATTCACCAGCCGATAAGCCGGATTGATTTTGCGCATTAGGAATTACTTTCGCATTATTACCACTTATAGTCGTCCAAACAAATGTATATGGCCCAACTCCACCCGAAACAGTCAGATCAATCTGCCCATTTTCTGTTCCTGCACATCCCTGATTAGTTACATTATAATCCAGCGAGATGTTTTTTGTTAAGACAATTTCTTTCTCAACAAAACAACCAGTGCGATTTTCTAACGGATCGGCATCCCAGACTCTTACTAAATAAGTACCACCCGGTAATCCTATCTGATCCTGATTGTTAGCATTCGCAGGAAGTATTACACCTCCATCAGAGGCACTCCAGTAGTAAGCCCAAGTGCCAGAACCACCAGTTGGTGTAATATCAATTTCACCATTGGTTCCATCACAATCAGTAGGTTTTGAAGTATTTTCTATAATTAGATCAACAGCATCAGGCTCAATAACTGTAAAATCATTAATTGTAGAAACACAGCCTTTGCTATCGGTAACCACAACAGAATATGTACCGCCTGATAAACCTGTCTGATTCTGATTGGTAGCAATTAAGCCACTTCCATCAGCTGTGGTCCAGTTGTAAGAATATGGTACTGAGCCGCCAATTACATTGATAGCAATTTGTCCACTCTTATCACCATTACAAATTAAGTTAGTAACAGATCCATTAATCACCATAGCTGTTGGCTCAACCAATTCGTAGCTCCAGGTATATTCACAAGCACCTCCTGTATCACTTTCTGAATTATCAGTTAGTGTTAAAGTATATTTACCTGGTCCCTGACTGCTCAAATCAATTGTACTGATATCAATTCCTGTTTCAACACTGGTAAAAGTTCCTGTAGGATATTCTCTTACCCACTCATAACTGAAATTTCCTGAACCACCTGTTATAGTCATATCAAATGCTCCGGCATTGCTGCCATTACAATTTAACTCGGTAACCTCACCAATAATCTGCACTTCTTCAGGTACAACAATTGATTGCGTTAGCTCACATGTTCCGTCAGAAACCGTTACAGAATAAGTGCCACCAACAACCAATCCGCTTAGGTTTTGTCCTAATACTAATGAAGCATCTGGTCCAACCCATGAGTAGGTATAATCTGTAGGAACACTTCCATTACCTCCTTGCGGATTAACCACATTAATACCACGTTGGTATGGAGCACAACTCTCTACTACTAATTCAAGTGTGTAAGTAATCGGAGTTGGCTCTGTTATGGTCCATGATTTGCTGAAGGTACAGCCATTATCTTTATCGGTAATTGTAAGGTTATAGATGCCAGGAGAAAGATTTTCCTGGGCATCGATGCGTGTATTATCTACAGTTCCAGGACCTGTCCATAAGTAATCGTAATTAGCTGTACCAATAATGCTTACACCCGATATTTTACCATCGTTGGCCCCATTACATGTTACTGCCACTGCATTACCTAAAATATCTAAGGTATTTAATTCGCCAACGGTAAATGTTTTTGTTACAATACATCCTCTTGCTGCAGTGTCATCTACTTTCAGCACATAAGTACCAGCCGGCAAGTTCTCTTGATTTAGCTGGGTATTGTCTGTTACAGCATCTCCGGCAACTTCATCCCACGAAACAACTGCTGTTGGCGATGCTCCTTGAATGCTAATATTACGAATAGCACCCACATTATTGGTGGTTGAGGCACATGAATTTGGCACCTCTACACCGGTAATTGTAAGCAACTCCAGAACAACCGTTGCCTCGGCCACAGTGCAAGTTGACTGCGTGCTGGCCAGGTTATCTTTAATGACAATTGTATAAATACCAGCATCCAAACCACTATATGAAACAGTTCCTTCAGATGTTACAGTCTGAACAGCCTTTCCTGTAAGTAATATATCGTACGAAGGATTACCACTTCCATCCTTATTACCGCCAGTTAAAGCAAATTGAATCTGACCAGTGCCATCGTTCTCGCAATCGATAAAAGTAATAACATTATCAATTGTGATGGTTAATGCGTCGGGTTGGTTAATCGTCACTGTCTCTTCAATCGGACTAGTCTGGCAGCCAT